>CALDTX010000085.1 GCA_937923565.1 uncultured Granulosicoccaceae bacterium
ATCCAGTTTGCTGATGAGTCCAATTTTTTCAGCCAGCGCTATAAACACATCGGGGTAAGCGCGAACTTCAGTACCATCACCGCTGGTTTTAAACCAGCGCATCAGTGCTTCAACAGAACACATTTGTCCGGAGTTAAGGTCTATTCGAGGCTGGTAAAACATACACAACTCGTCATTTTCCAGCGCATAACGTAGCTCCTTCGCCAACTGATACTCCTGTGCATCAGAAGAAACCATATGATTATCGAAAAACGCAATAGCATTTTTACCGTTGTTCTTGGCTCGGTACATCGCAATATCAGCATGCTTTACCAGAGTGTCAGCATCATGTGCATCCTCTGGGTATAAGGCGCAGCCAATACTGGCAGAAATAGACACTTCGTTTTCATCAATAAAATACGGGCTTGAAATAACTTGCAACAAGGCTTCAGTGGTTGCACGTATGGCATCAATTCCGCCGCAGTGTTCAAGAATGACAGTAAACTCATCGCCGCCTAAACGCGAGATAAAACTCTTAGCGTTTTCATCCAACGACACACTTTTTAATAATCGCTGTGCCACCTGATTTAGGAGCTGATCGCCTACACTGTGCCCAAGCGTATCGTTAATTAATTTGAATCCATCGAGGTCGATAAACAATAAAGCAAATTCATTGTCAGCAGAGGCGTTACCCACCGTACGTTCTTGTAAATGTTGTTGAAATTGTAAGCGATTGGCCAAGCCGGTTAGCGCATCGTAGTTGGCCAGGTGTTCAAGCTCAGCATTCACTGATTGAAGGTTATCTTTTCGGGCCTCCAATGTTTTAATATGGTGTTGCGTACGCATGGCATTGCCAATACACTGCGCAGCTGCATCAATGTAGAGCAAATTCATGCCTCGTGGATCGATGAGCAAGTAACCAAACAACAGATTCTCAGCATACACCGGTGACAACACCAGCAAGCCTTCAGCTAACTCAAACGCTAACTGCTCAGGTAATACAGCAATGGAATTAAAACTATCAGGTGAGGCTTCTATTGATTGACCATGTTTAAAAAGATGTACAAGATGGGCTGTTTTATCCGGTACTGACGCAACGTTGTCGTAACAAACCAGAAAACAGCGTTGAGGCTTTAAATGAATTAACCAGTCGTTCATTGCGACTTTTATTTCATCGATCGTTGTGCAAGAGCTCATCGATAACTGCATATTAAATCGTACATTTTCTAATCGACTCGCTTCAAATCGTTTATCCATTTCAAACGACCAAATGCGTTCTTTGACTTTCGATGTGGCCGAATTTAATAGGGCTATAGGCTCTTTTGCATGGCCGCGATCGAGTAGCTTTTCCCCTATTAACTGAACATGATCGCTTAAATTCAAGAACCAATGTGAATTTTGAAATATGGCAGCATCGCTGAGCTGTTGAGATAACGCGACAATATCGTTCGATCCAGAGCTAATCGTTTTCCACAGCGCCACTGCAATATCTTTCAGGCTGACATAATCTGGTGTTTCTAGGCCATTCATCGCGTTGTGTAGTAACTTGCTAAGCTTAGCTTCATCTAAAGATCCGCTAAGTTCTAGTTCAATTTCTGCCGAGCTGGTTGACCGACGGGCGATTAATTCTGAATTAATAGCAATCGAATTTAATTTCTTAAGTTTGCGCTTCGCTAAATTCGCATTGCTACCAGCGGAAGAATTAGCATGCTTGGCCAATTGCTGCAGCAATAAAGTCACGCTGGTTTGTGAAATCTTGCTAACCGATTGGCGTACCGTCGTTAAAGCTGGGGAGTGTCTGGTTGCATCACTGGAATCATCAAATCCACAAATTGCGATGTCTTCAGGAATAATAAGGCCATAAGCTTTAGCAGCCCGCGCTGCACTGGCTGCCATAACGTCGTTAGCAGCGACAATACAGTCAACCATCTGTTGTTCTCGCAGCAGTTCAGTAACAGCCTGATACGTTGTATAAGGATCGTAATTACCTTCAAGATAGACCAAATGGCGCTCGTTAATGCCTTTTGCTAGCAGCGATTTGCGAAATATTCGCTCACGCGCTCCTGAGTAAGGATCATTGCGATGACCACGAATGAAAGCAAAGCTTTTAAGCGCGTTATTGTCCAACAGATGATCCATCAGCGCCTGCATACCCGAATCTTCCTGAAAATAGACACTCACGATATCGGGTAAATTCATACCGAGGCTAACGGTCGGCACGTTAAAACTTTTTAAGAACTGACAAACTTTTTCGGCGTCTACACCGTGCCCGATCGTGCCAGAGAGCGAGATGATCCCCTGAATTGGCATACCGTTTATTTGCGAATAAACAGAATTGGAAACACTGTGCGCGGGGTCTGTGCTTTGTGCACCAGCTAACTCTCTAGCAGCCACGCATAACGTGCCATACCCAACAGCTTGCAAGTCTGTGGCGATGTTTTCTACTAGTTCGGCCTGATACTGGAAGTACCTGTCAGCTAGTATGGCTATGAGGGGCATTTGCCTGTTCATGCGGGACGTCGGCGTTTAATCTCAATAATTAGGCAGGCTCGCTAAGGTTTTATCGGCCTAATCATTTATGTATTGACGCTGTTCGAGCGTCGATTGTCGTGTGCGGGGTTACATGGGTGGTAAGTAAGCCATTTCCAGGCGCTCGATGCACGTGCCCTTTACGACACCTAAGGTAATCAACAGCACAAAAGACTAGATTAATATATAAAGATATGTTTATATGTGCATTATTATTGTGTTACATGAATCTTTTTTATGAGCCTACTGAACGCTTCTTCTGCCAATTATTCCGATACTGAACTGCAGTTTCGAAAGGCGCTGGCGCAACAAGTGTTAATTTTGGACGGTGCCATGGGCACCATGATTCAACAGCACAAGCTCACTGAAGCCGATTACCGCGGGAAGCGCTTTGCCGATTGGGCCTCTGACTTAAAAGGTAATAACGATCTTCTGACACTGAGCCAACCGCAGATCATTCGCCAGATTCACAGCGATTATCTGGAAGCCGGTGCGCACATCATTGAAACCAATACCTTCAACGCCAATTCCATTTCCATGGCCGACTACGCGATGGAAAGTCTGGTTAAGGAGTTAAACAAGGAAAGCGCCAGGCTTGCACGAGAATGTTGCGACGCCATGATGCAAAAAGATCCAACACAACCACGCTTTGTTGCCGGTGTGTTAGGGCCAACCAATAGAACCGCATCGATATCACCTGATGTTAATGATCCGGGCTTTCGTAATGTCAGCTTTGACGATCTGGATGCCACCTATTATGAAGCGTGTGATGCGCTCATGGATGGTGGCGTCGATATTATATTAATAGAGACGGTCTTCGATACGCTGAATGCCAAAGCGGCGATATTTGCGATAAAACGCGTATTTGAAGATCGAGCTACAACGTTGCCCATCATGATTTCGGGCACCATAACCGATGCCTCCGGACGCACGTTGTCGGGGCAAACTGTGGAGGCGTTCTGGAACTCTGTTCGCCATGCAAACCCGGTGTCCATCGGTTTTAACTGTGCATTAGGGCCAAAGCAACTTAGACCACATGTTGAAGAGATCTCGGCAATCGCAGACACCTTCGTCAGTGCACACCCAAATGCCGGATTACCCAACGCCTTTGGTGGTTACGATGAATCACCCGAACAAATGCTGTCAGAAATTAGCGGATGGGCAGCGTCTGGCCACTTGAATATCATTGGTGGTTGTTGCGGTACCGGACCAGAACACATACGTGCATTTGCTGAGGCATTAAAAAACACCCCGCCCCGTGCTGTGCCTGAAATTCCTAAAGCATGCCGCCTCTCAGGCTTAGAAGCATTCAATATCAACAACGATTCACTATTCGTTAACGTGGGTGAACGCACCAACGTTACCGGCTCCGCCGTGTTCTTACGCTTGATAAAAGAAGGCGATTACGATTCCGGCCTTAACGTAGCACGCCAACAAGTTGAAAACGGCGCGCAAATTATTGACGTCAATATGGATGAAGGCTTACTCGACTCAGCAGCCGTTATGCAGCAGTTTTTGCGCATGGTAGCGACAGAGCCCGACATATGCCGCGTACCGGTTATGATCGACTCCTCTAAATGGTCTGTTATTGAAGCCGGTCTTAAATGCATTCAGGGCAAGTGCGTTATCAACTCAATTAGCATGAAGGAAGGTGAAGCGCAGTTTCTGGAGCACGCAAGGCTTGCTCAACGACATGGTGCCGCAGTGGTTATTATGGCATTTGATGAAGATGGCCAAGCCGATACCATCGAACGCAAAGTATCGATTTGTCAGCGTGCATATAAGCTCTTGGTAGACACCTTAGATTTTACACCCGAAGATATCATCTTCGATCCGAATATTTTCGCAGTAGCCACGGGCATTGAAGAACACAACGACTACGGCATTGCATTTATAGAAGCCACTCGATTAATCAAAGAAAGCCTACCCGGTGCCATGGTCAGTGGCGGCGTGTCGAATGTGTCGTTTTCTTTTCGCGGTAACAACGCGGTACGCGAAGCCATTCACGCCGTCTTTTTATACCACTCCATTCAAGCCGGTATGGATATGGGGATCGTTAACGCAGGCCAACTGGCCATTGTGGATGAAGTACCGGCAGAACTACGAGAGGCTGTTGAAGATGTCATTCTTAACCGCCGGGACGATGCTACCGACCGGCTGCTTGAGATCGCCGAAAATTATCGCGGCGATGGCAAGGTGGCCGAAGCCCAAAACAACGAATGGCGAAGCGGAACAGTCAACGAACGCTTAGCGCATTCTTTAGTCAAAGGTATCGACGAATTTATTGATGAAGACGTCGAAGAAGCCCGCTTAGCTGCCGAACGCCCGCTCGATGTTATCGAAGGCCCGTTAATGGATGGCATGAACCGCGTCGGTGATCTGTTTGGTGCGGGTAAAATGTTCTTGCCGCAAGTGGTTAAGTCGGCGCGGGTCATGAAAAAAGCAGTGGCCTGGCTATTGCCGTATATGGATGCTGAGAAAGATGAAAACTCGCGTGCTGCGGGGAAAATTCTGATGGCAACGGTAAAAGGCGATGTTCACGACATTGGCAAAAACATTGTGGGCGTGGTGCTGCAATGCAACGGCTACGATGTTGTTGATCTGGGCGTTATGGTGCCCTCAACCACCATTTTGGAAGAAGCAAAGAAACACAAGGTTGACATTATTGGCCTCTCTGGTTTGATTACACCTTCGCTTGAAGAGATGACGCACGTTGCTGCTGAAATGAAGCGCGAGGGCTTTTCAATACCTTTACTCATTGGTGGTGCAACAACATCTCGTATGCACACAGCGGTTAAAATATCCGGCGAGTATGAAGAGCCTGTTGTGCATGTTGCTGATGCATCTCGTTGCGTACAGGTCGCCAATCATTTGCTCAGCGACAACCATAAAAAAGCGTTTCATGACGAACTGGAGCAAGACTATGATCGCTACCGGGACCGCTACAAGAATCGAACACAAAACGTTGACCTATTGGATATAGAAGTTGCCCGACAAAACAAGTTCAAATTCAACTGGCAAGATTACGCTGCCATAAAGCCGACCTTATTAGGTACAAAAGTAATCGACGATATCTCCATTGAAGATTTAATTCCCTTCATCGACTGGACACCCTTTTTCCACACGTGGGAGCTACGGGGAAAATACCCACGCATACTCGAAGATGCAACCGTTGGCGACGAAGCCAAAAAACTCTTTGCCGATGCACAAACGATGCTCACTGAGTTTTGCCAAAGTAACCGTATTGGCGCCAAAGGTGTTGTCGGCCTGTTTCCGGCAAACTCAGTTGATGAAGACGATATCGAAATTTACACCGATGAAACCCGCACCCAAACACTGAACAAAATTTACGGTTTACGCCAGCAACGCGTATTTCCCGATGGCAGACCGAACCTGTGCCTAGCGGACTACATAGCACCGAAGGAATCCGGCGTTGCCGATTACATTGGTGTGTTTGCGGTAACCGCAGGGCTTGGCCTTGACGAACTTATCGATGCTTACGACAAGCAGCATGATATCTATAAAAACATCATGGCAAAAGCCCTGGCAGATCGACTCGCAGAAGCCTTCGCTGAGTACCTACACAAAGCCGTTAGAACAGAGCTTTGGGGCTATATTCCAGAAGAAACGCTGGAAAACGCAGAACTCATTAAAGAGCGTTACCAAGGTATACGCCCTGCTCCTGGTTATCCTGCCAACCCTGATCATCGCCAGAAAGAAGTCATTTGGGAACTGTTAAAACCTACTGATATTGGCATTACACTAACCGAGTCATTGGCGATGTTACCGGCCTCGTCAGTCAGTGGTTTTTACTTTGCCCACCCGGATGCACGCTATTTTGGTTTAGGTAAACTCAAGCGCGATCAAATTGAGCAGTATGCAGCACGTATGGGAGAGTCGACTGACCCTTCGGAACGATGGTTGTCAAATTCGCTGGCTTATTGAGTGATAGGGGTTAGAGCGATAGGTTTTTACTTAAATTGTCTTGTAAGTTTTTGAGCAACAATAAATTACAACTCTTTGCCTGCGCGAAATTCACCCCAGCGCAGAATAAGGTTTGCACCCATTGACGCTAAGGGCTGCGGTGGTAGTTTGCTGGGTTCATTCTCGGCTAGTTGATCTTCGAGTAAAGAGGATTGCTGTTCACTAGCAAGCTCTGCGATTAACTTACCTGAAACAGTGCCTTTTGCGGTGCCCAATCCATTCTGACAGCAGGCTGCAAACAGCTTGTTGTCAATTTCCCCAAACACACTGGTGTTGTTTCGGCTCAAACACAAACGACCACCCCAGCGATATTCCATGCTGACGTCTTTTAACTGAGGAAAACGAAACCGAAACGAGCGATCGTGATCGTGAGCAACTTTGTTGATACGTTTGTCGGAGACTTCCAGCGTTGGATCAAAGGTGGCCCTGTTACGGATTATCAAACGATCACCGCCTGTGCCGCTGATGCGCCTTACCGTTGTGCCTAACGCATCCGCAGGCGTTAACGCCCAATTTGAATGGCCACCTAAAGCGCTCACTTCTTTGTTAGTCAGTGCGCGTGTCATGGAACCATAGGTAAATACGTGCATCAGTTGCCGATGATAATAGCCAAAACTTTGCAAATGGCCGTTAACACTCAAAATGACACGAGAAGCTGTTACTTGTGCTTGAGGCGTTTTAACTACCCAGCTTGGACCTTCCCGTTGTAACCCAGTGACCGGCGAATTTTCATGAATACGCACACCTTCCGCTTCAATACCTGCTGCCAGTGTTCGGATGTAAATTGCTGGTTGCAACATCGCGGTACCCGC
>CALDTX010000086.1 GCA_937923565.1 uncultured Granulosicoccaceae bacterium
GCAAAGTCGCGTTGGCCTTGCAACCCAGGTGGGTACAATAAACGCCACGCAAAACACACAGGGTAGTGGCGTATCGAATAGTTCGCAAACTCAATTAGAGAATGTGGCGGAGCATCTCTTTTGGACTTCTATCACTAACGATCTCAACAGCCTACTCGGCACATCCGGCGCTAATCTGCAATATGCCATTAACCGCGACGTAGGACTACTGACGTTGCATGCGAGTAAAGATGTACATGCTGCTGTAGTTGGCTACTTGGAAAAGCTCAATGAAAGTGCGCAAAGGCAAGTGCTTATAGAAGCAACGGTTATCGAGGTGACATTGTCTGACTCGTTTTCGGCAGGTGTCGACTGGCAGTTGTTAGCAAACTCGCTCTCTGGTGTTTCTGCTGCGCAAGTACTTTCGGGTGTGGCGCAAGTAACTAGCGATACAATCGATAGAATCACAGCGCCCAATGCGTTATTTAGTGTTGTACAACAAAATAAACACGGCAATCTAAATGCAACGGTGAATTTGTTGCAAGAGTTTGGCGATGTGCGCATTGTGTCGAAGCCGCGCATTATTGCGTTAAACAACCAACCTTCCGTTTTAAAGGTGGTCAACAATCGCGTTTACTTTACCGTGAATGTTGAAAGGCAACGGTCTGAAACCAAAGACGAAATTATCACAGAAAGTCAAATACACACTGTGCCCGTAGGTTTGGTTATGCACGTTACCCCGCATATCAGCGAGTCGGGCAGGGTGATGTTAAACGTTCGGCCCACATTGTCTCGTATCCTAGGGTTCGTTGACGATCCGAACCCAGAGCTGGCAGCGGCCAATGTAAAAAATAGCGTACCGGAAATACAGGTAAGAGAAATGGAGTCGATGCTAACAGTACAAAGCGGTCAACTGGCTATTATTGGTGGCTTGATGCAAAACACCACGGAAGATAATCAACGCAAGTTACCCGGAATTTCATCGTTACCGGTTATCGGGAAGCTCTTTGAACAGAAAAATTCTCGTAAACGGCAAACAGAATTACTCGTGGTGTTGCGACCAACCGTGCTAGTTGACCAACAATCGATACCCTCTTTAACGCCCAATTAAACTAAATGAGTATTACGGCTTATGGATAAGCTACTTAAAAAATTGTTGGATGCAGGTACGCTTCGAAAGGACCAATGCTGTGTTGTTGAAACGGAACACTGGTTACGTGGTGAATCGATACCGACGCTTTTGCTTGAATTCGGATTTGTTAGTCGGCAGCAATTGTCTTTGGTATCAGACGAAGTTTCTACGAGTGTGTTTGTTCTGGACGAAATCATACCTGACATCGCGGCAATTCAAAAAATAGACGAACAGACTGCGCGCAAATTACGGGCAGTTCCGTTGTGTATCGATAAAGCCAATAACGCCGCCACTGTTGCTTTGCCATTCAGTTCACATGTGCTTGATCAAGACAAAATTCGTCGCCAGTTTGCGAATGGGTGCCGTCTTAAATTCGTTCAGCTATGCGAGTCTGACTTTGCTCAACTGCTCGATAAGTGTTATGGCTTTAGCCTGAGCGTCGATTCCATTTTAGATGAACTGAATGAGCTGGCACATCAATCAGAAATCGAGGGAGAGTCATACCAAGTTCCTATTGTTCGGTTAATAGACGCATTTCTGCATGACGCCGTTTTGCAGCAAGCCTCAGACTTGCACTTCTGCCCCGAGCAGATGCATTTGCAGGTTAGGGTGCGTTTGGATGGAGTCCTTTCTGACATGCGTTGCGTGCATATCCGCTTCTGGCAAGCGATGTTGGTTCGGTTGAAAATTCTCGCCAACATGGACATTGCTGAAACGCGATTTCCTCAAGATGGTCAGTTTTCAAAACGCATCAATGGCGAGCGTATCGATTTTCGGGCGTCGAGTTTTCCGGTAAGAAATGCCGAAAACGTTGTGTTGAGAATTTTGGACAGGCGTTCGGGGGTTAGGTCCTTACAGCAGCTTTCACTGCAGCCGCAACATCAACAGCAGCTAGCACAGTTTGCCCATAAACCCGCTGGTCTGCTGGTGGTTTGTGGACCAACCGGGATGGGGAAAACAACAACATTGTATGCACTTATTCATGAGTTGAATCATGTTGAACTCAACATCATGACACTAGAGGATCCCATCGAGTTTGCGATACCCGGCATTCGACAAACGCGCGTTAGCAGCCATGGAAAATTAAGTTTTGCTGAAGGTGTAAAGAGTGTACTTCGGCAAGATCCTGATGTTCTGCTCATTGGTGAAATTCGTGACAGTGACAGCTGCGATATGGCAATAAGAGCTGCGATGAGTGGCCATCGTGTTTTTACTTCATTACATGCGGCAGACAATATAAGCGCAATCGAGCGGCTGCTGGAGCTGGGTGCTTCTGCTCATGCCCTGGCTTCCGTTCTCACCGGCGTCGTGTCGCAGCGCTTACTTCGGCGATTTTGCCATAGTTGTAACGGAAGCCCAGCGGGTTGTGACCATTGTTCATATTCAGGTTTTAAAAGAAGAGTCGCGATTCTGGAAATGCTTGGCGTATCGCTAACCATGAAGCAAATGATAAG
>CALDTX010000087.1 GCA_937923565.1 uncultured Granulosicoccaceae bacterium
TGTTAAGCCTTTAGCAATAGCAGGGCCTCGTTCTGCATGCCTTGGAACGATCACCAATAAAGTGTTACTGCCCAACTCCAGCCAAGCTTGGGCCAATCGAATTTCTTCATCATCGTGTGTTGATGCTGCAAGAAAAAAAGCGCGCGATGGTAGCGCGTTAACTGCATTGGTGCTGTCTGCTCTGCTTTGTTGATTCGAAGGTGCTGCAAACTTTAAATTGCCAATGCAACGCAGAAGATGGGGTTGCGCACCCAATGCCCTAAAATGTTCAACCTCAGTTTCAGATTTGGCCAATACGTTTACATCTGTTAGCGCTTGTACGTAGCTGGTTTTAAAAAACCGGGCAATACCTTCTAAACTTCTGTTGCTTAGCCGAGCATTAATGATGTTGATACCAATGCGCTTTTGTTTGGCGACATTAAAAAGCCAGGGCCAAATTTCAGTTTCCACAACCCAGGCTTCGCTAATAGCCTGTCGATTGAAGAAACGTTTAACGGCAAATGCATAATCTAATGGCAGGTAGCTGTGTATAACATCGCCATCAATTCTATCGGCCACGGTGCGGGCGCCGGTAGTTGTGTTGGTAGTAATCAGTAACCGAACCGGGTTGTCGGTTTGCTGTTGCTGAAGGCGTTCAATGAGCGGAAGCACTGTCATCACTTCGCCAACAGAGGCTGCGTGAATCCAAATGCGGGGTTGTTGTTTTTGTTGTTTGTGACTCTTAAAGCCAAGGCGTTCTTTAAAGTAACGCCAGCCACCATCCTTTCTGCTTCGAAAAACCAGGTGGCATAGTAGAGGCAAAAACAGGGCGATTAAGATCACCCTGTAACGCACGGTGGGCGTGCGCCTAGCATATCGCAATTTACGGGTTCGTCAAAAAGCTGTTAATCGGTAGTAGGTCATCTTCACCCAAAGTACCAGCGGCTGCCTTAAGCGATAAGTAGTTAATCAGGTAATCATATCGGGCGCTGGCGTAGTCAGACTCTGCTCTGAACACATCCCGCAGTGCCTGTAACACCTCAACTGATGTGCGTGTGCCAGCTCGAAAGCCTGCCTCTGTAGATTCCGCTGATTTGCGGGTAGATACCAGTGCTTGCCGTAACGCAGTAGCGCGAGAAATACTCACGGTTACACCTCGGTAGGCATCGCGTGTTTGTTGTGCAGTGGTTCGTTCCTGCGTTAGCAGTTGAAACTCTGCCAGTTGCTGATCTGCCTTGGCTTGACGTATTTGAGCGTTAATGCGTCCACCGGTTAATATAGGTAAGCGCACTTCGATTCTAACCTCGCCAGATTCTGAGTCGGAACGCAGTGGGTTTTCGTTTTCGGTTTTTTGGGCTAAGCCAACAAGATCTAACGTAGGGAGCCGTGAGCCGCGTACAGAGGCAACGCCTGCTGCTGCTGTTTGCGCTGATAATCGCGCAGCGACTAAATCGAGGTTTTGATCCAGCGCCAGTTTTACCCATGCGTCGACTTTTGCAGGCTCTGGGGCAACTAACGGTAGGTCGTCTGCTACAGCGGCCAATAATTCAGGTTTGGTGCCGGTTAAAACCCACAATGCTTCGCGTGCATTTTCCAGTCTGTTTGATGCGGCGATCTCTGATGCGACGGCCAAGTCGTATTGCGCTTGCGAACTTCTCACATCGGTGACCGGAACCAAGCCAACGTCAAAGCGTCTTTCGGCTTGTTCCCGTTGTCGATCGATAGCTTGCAGTTCTGACTGACTAAATTCGACTTCAACTTGTGCGCGTAAAACGTCGAAGTAAGTTTCAGCCGTTCTTAAAATCAGGTTTTGCTGTTGTGCATGCAATTGGGCCTGTGCTTGTTTGATACCCAGCTTGGCTTGATCAACGATGGCTCCGTTTTCCCGATTGAACAGGCTTTGTCTGAACGACAACGATGGCCGGGTATAAAGGGACACGCCGAATAGGTCGTCATTGGCTTCAGTTGCGCCACCGTCGAATGCTGCGCTTAGTTGTGGGCGAAATGCAGATCGTGCGAGTGGTAGTCGTTCGATCGCAGACGCATAACTGTATTCTGCGCCCTTGATGGTTGAGTCGTATTCTTTGGCTAGGTTATAGATCGATTGCAGATCAGTCGCATTTGCCAGTGACGATGAAAATAGTCCAAGAAAAGCTAAGCTACATGCCCATTTTGATAGTCGCAGATTCATGTTTTGGCTCTAGAAAACAAATGCCGCTTTGGTTGTCGAAAAATTGACCAGTGGATCGACGCGAGTTTCAAACAAACTCTCGCTAAGCCATTCCGTATTCGAAACGCGTGTAAGCAGCAAAGCCTCCATTGTTGGTTGTGAGGGAGTACCAGTTACTGCAAACAACCGGCCATTAATGGCCATTTTTTGTTTGTAGTACTCTGGAATAACTTCAACTGCACCACCGAACGCGATTGCATCGTAGGTATCACGAGCGTCCCATTCTGTTGCAGCATCTTGCTGATGGATCGAAACATTAGTAATACCGAGTTCTGTTATTCGGTTTTGAGCATTTTTAACCAGTTCTGGGTGTATTTCGATACTTTCACACTGTTGAGCCATGCGCGCCAAACAAGCCGACAGATAACCGCTGCCTGTACCAACTTCTAATACTGTGTCGGTTACATTCAGAGCCAGTGCTTGTAGTAAGCGACCTTCAAGGTTAGGTTTGAACAGGGTTTGTCCAAAGCCAATGGGTAGTTGATAGTCGCTGTAAGCCAGTGCTTTGTGTTCTTCAGCGACAAACGCATCTCTTGGCACTTCGCTGAGCACATCTAATACTCGCTGATCCAGTACATCCCATGGGCGTACTTGTTGTTCAACCATGTTACTTCTTGCTAGTTGTACGTTCATAAGATTCTCAGCGCGTAATTGTTCAATGTTGCCCGTGCAAGGGGATTGCGTATTATATGCCAACGCATGCGTTCGAGGTTGAAAATACGGGTATATGAGGAGCGCTGGGCTGCTGGTAAGAGCCCAACGAGTGTTACAACAACCGGGAGCTACTAAAAATACGCTACCCGGTTAATACTAATTTAAGTTTACAGACGAGCCAAAAACCGCTCGTCTAAAGCGACGTTATTCTGCGACGACGCTACTTGCTTGAGGACCTTTTGGACCTTGTTCTACTTCGAAGGTAACTTTTTGCCCTTCACTGAGCGTTTTGAAGCCATCACCAGATATTGCTGAGAAATGTACGAATACATCGTCTCCGCCGTCATCCTGCGATAAAAACCCGAAACCTTTCGATTCGTTGAACCACTTGACCGTGCCTGTTGCCATGATTTGAAACCTCTGAAGATGAATTGCCGCAGCTAATACCGCATTTGAAAGTAGACAATTGCAAAACGTTGCTGCGCAGAGCCAGTCTAGCGGGTTTTTGAGAGGCGTTCTATGGATTTTTAACGTATTTCGTGCTAACTGGGTTTTCAGAATAGAAAGTTAAATATTGAACTAAATGTGTTCGAAAAGTATGATAAATAAAATTTAGTCATATTATTTATATAAATCAATTAGTTAGAATTTCCATCATTGTTTGTATCGGGTGACGCTGATACTGAATTATCAGAATTTGGGCTCGCATTTTTTTTTCGCACGCGCCGTCTTTTTCTTTTTTTCTTCGGATTTTGATCGTCGTTTGCAGCTTTTGCAGGTGACTGAATTTTGTCTTTTTCAGCCTTTTGGTCCGGGTCAGTACGGTTTTTAGCGCGTGCAGCCGGTTTACGTTTTTTGCTGGAACTGTTGGGTTTCTTGCTGCGTTTATGGCGGTTGTGATCAACTCTGTCGCGTTCAATTTTGGCTGGAGCCAATGGCGTAATCAGCAATTCGTTAGTGATAGGGGAAAGAGGAATCGGTTTGCCAATGTATTCTTGAATTTCGGGTAGCGAAAACGAATACTCTTCGCACGCAAAACTAACAGCTTCCCCCAGCGTACCGGCGCGAGCCGTTCTGCCGATACGGTGTACATAATCTTCGGCTTGCTGCGGTAAATCATAATTGAATACATGGCTCACATCGTCGATATGGAGTCCTCGTGCTGCAACATCGGTAGCGATAAGCACCGGCAGATCGCCAGAGGTAAAGCTTGCCAGTATGCGTTGGCGCTTGTTCTGCCGAACGTCGCCCGAAAGTGTGCCGCAAGCAATGTCGTTCCCCATCAGGTAACTTTCTACGCGTTCTGCGGTGCGCTTTGTATTAACAAATACGATCGCCCTGGGTGGTTCCATTTGTTGCATCAAGCCTAACAATAACGATATTTTTTCGTCGGTGGCAGGTTGAAACAGTTGTTGATTAACGCCTTCCGCTGTAACACCGGTTGATTCGGTTTTTACCGGCGTAGGGTTATTCATGTGTTCGTAAGCTAGTTCCATAACGCGGTGCGACAACGTGGCCGAAAACAGCATGCTCTGACGTTTGTCGGGTGGAGGCATCCGGCGCAACAGGAAGCGAATATCAGCGATAAAACCAAGATCAAACATACGATCAGCCTCATCAAGAACAGCCACTTCAATTTTTTCCAGATTGAATACTTTTTGTTTGAAATAATCGATTAACCGACCAGGTGTACCAATTAATACATCAATGCCTTCAGAAAGTTTTCGACGCTGTTTTTCATAGTCGATACCGCCATACACAACGGCTGTTTTAAGTGAGGTATGCCTGCCCAAATCTTCGGCATCTTTGCCTATTTGTATGGCCAGTTCACGGGTTGGAGCAATGACCAACATGCGTGGTTGATTTTGTTGACGCTCGCCACCATCATTTTGTAGCAACCGAGAGAACGAACCCAGTAAGAAGGCAGCAGTTTTTCCGGTACCCGTTTGAGCTTGTGCCGCAATATCCACCCCGTTTGCGATCAGCGGCAACGAGAGTTCCTGAATTTCGGTGCAAAACTCAAAGCCCAGCTCATCGGTGGCTTGTATGAGTTCGCTGGCAATAGAGAGTTCTTTGAACTGTAGTCGTGCTTTTGTCTCTGAAGTCATGGGTTCTTATTAAGGTTCTGATAAAGTAGTGGGCTGAACACAAATTTCATAGAGGTAGCACAATGAGTGAACATATTACCGCGATAACTGACGACACTTTCGAAGAGTTGGTGTTGAAGTCTGAAACACCAGTTTTGGTCGACTATTGGGCTGAATGGTGCGGCCCATGTAAAGCTATCGCTCCCGTGTTGGATGAATTAGCGCCTGAGTATGCGGGTAAAGTTAAAATTGTCAAAATGAATATGGATGAAAATCCGAATACGCCACCTAAATATGGCATTCGTAGCATCCCCACTTTGATGATATTCAAGAATGGGACCGTCGAAGACACCAAACTAGGTGCCTTGTCTAAAGCTCAGCTCGCAGAATTTCTTGACGCCAACGTTAGTTAGTTTAGTTGTTCGTTAGATATTGTTTCATGAATTGACTAGCCCGCCGACCGTAAAGTCGGCTGTGGCTCAATAACTATTGCATGTATTTCAACGGCTTATAGCCTGAGACTTTTGTTTTCGCAATAGCGGCCGATAAGGGATTAGCGGGTGATTAACGTCGTATGGCAATATTTTTGCATTTTGAAAACCATCCGTTTTAAGTTAAGCAAGCCCTTAAAGGCGGCTTTGCTCAATATTTTGAATTAAATTAGTAATTGAGTTAATAAAGTACTGGACGAAGCATGTAGGTCGTGCTAACTTCTCGATATTCCTACAACGCATAGGTTGATTCTTCAACCCACGCGATACAACCAGAAACGAATTTAATCACATTATCCGACTGCCTTGCGGCAT
>CALDTX010000088.1 GCA_937923565.1 uncultured Granulosicoccaceae bacterium
CTGGCACAGACTCCATTCGCAGCTTACTGAGTTCAATAACCGACCCAATTTTAACGCCCATTCGAAAATACGTTCCACCAATTGGAGGCCTCGACCTTTCATCTTTGGTGGCCATTATTGGGCTTATATTTGTGCAGAAACTGGTCATCGGCACGCTCATCAGCGCACTTTTTTAAAGTAACGCTAACATCTCAATGTTTTAGTTATTCCCACCGAAATAAGTAAAAAAACACTGTATTTAGGGTATTTTCTACCTCCGTTGTTCAGATTTACTACAAATACAGTGTTATTTACAAAAAATGTTCTATAAACATTGTGCGCGATAATAAAAACTGTGTTAACTTTCGCGCGCTAAAACAGGTAACGCAGTTGTATAAAACACTATGTACGCAGCGATTGCCGGCACGTGTGCATATCAAGCATGTGCACTTCCGACAACATTAATTACTCGAGGATTCCATCATGGCGGCGAAAAAAAAAGCCACCAAGAAAAAAGCTAGTGGAAAGAAAAAAGCCACGGCCACAGCAGTAAAGAAGCCACCTACCAAATCGGAAATCATGTCATCGATTGCCGAAACTACTGAACTTAGCCGCAAAGAAGTTGCTTCAGTTTTCGAAGCGCTTGGTGGTTTAATTCAGGAAAACCTAAAGCCACGCGGCCCTGGCACGTTCAGCATTCCTGGTTTAATGAAGGTTCGCGTAATCAAGAAGCCAGCAACTAAAGCACGTAAAGGTATCAATCCTTTCACGGGCGAAGAAGCTATCTTCAAAGCAAAGCCTGCACGCAAAGTTGTAAAAGTATTACCGCTGAAAGGTTTAAAAGACATGGTTTAAACCTAGGTGCATAGCATTTGCTAAACACTCATAAGGCATGGAAGGTTGATATGCATCCGTTATATCAACCCTCCACAAGCGACAACATATTGACGATCATTGCTTCTATTTAATGGCCTCGTGCAGGCAACATGTATTTACCTGCCAATTTGTCATCTCCCACATACGAATTATCCGCGTAACCTCAGGTCCAACAAAGCAACTAACAATTTTACAAGCCGTAATCTTTAGAAAATTTAAGGAATAACAGCAAATAACTGCTTAATTGGTCATTTTTCGTACAACAAACCGCAATATGTCCGCTTTCGCAATGAACAGACGCAAAACCTGCGCATCTGGCGTCAATATTGAACCATTGACTTGAGTACCCTATAAAACGATAAACTGCGCGGCCGTGCCTTAATAGCTATGGTTCTAGTAGTGGTTTTTCGCGACAACAAAATTAGACAGGTTTAAGTGAAATGAGCGCGACTTCAGCAAGCTTACTATTGGACAAACAACAGCAAAAATTGCCGCGTTGGGTTAACACGCTACTGGTTATTTTGTTGGGCTGGGCGCTAGCCGTTCTCACTATGAAAATGCTGCCCAATTCTCAAGCGACAACAAGCTTGCCAACGAATACCGTACCCGTCAAAGCGACCAACAAAGCACCCGACCCTGCGAAGCTTGCGCAAGCAATCGCTAGCATGCATCTGTTCGGCAATGCGGCAGCGCCAAAGCCAGTCGTTAAAGAAACCGTCGTTGAAGAAAAAATAGAACAAACCAAACTCAATTTAAAGCTGGCTGGCGTTTTCGCGTACACACCTGCAGAGAAAGCCATAGCGATAATCAGCGCCGGCTCAGGTGAACAAAACGCTTACGGCATTGGCGATAAAGTATCCGGAGAAACAACGTTAAAGTCGGTTCACGCCGATCACGTTGTGCTGAATAACCGAGGTAAGAACGAAAAACTACCGCTTGCAGACGATATAAAACCTATAACGTCCGCTGCTATCCCGCAAGCGCAAGTTAGCAATAATCAAAACACAAGCCCTTCAGAGGGTGGACAAAGCAATATAGAACTACCCAGTACACCGGGTGCTCTGAGAGATACCTTGGCACGCAACCCGTCGATGTTGGGCAGAATTGTCTCTGCGGAGCCCTATCAGGAAAACGGCAAATTACTCGGTTACAGAATTACGCCAAAACAAAATCCGGAAATACTCGAAGCGCAAGGCATTGTTGCTGGCGACGTGATCACCCGGGTAAATAACATCGACTTAAACAGTCAAAAACAAGGCATTCGAGCGCTTCGAAATGCAGTGAAAGCGCAGAGTCTCGACATCGTTGTTTTGCGTGATGGTGTTGAAGTTCCTCTTAATATTTCACTTGCTCAATAGAAGCCATTTTTGTCAGTTTATACGAGTGAAAAGGCTACACTCCTAAGTAAGGTGAATTTGCTCTGAATATGATGATTAATCCGATTAAGTTAAAAAATTTATTTGCACTGTTGTGTGTAGCCGTTTGTCTGCAGCTACCACCTGCCTACGCGCAGGAAGATACGTTCACATTGAATTTAAAGAACGCCGACATCCATTCGCTCATTCAGACAGTTTCACGTCAATCAGGCAAAAACTTTGTGGTAGATCCTCGTGTTAAAGCGCGGGTAACTGTCATTTCTGCAAAACCATTAAGCGCAGATGAGCTTTACGAAACTTTCTTGTCGGTTCTGCAAGTGCACGGCTATGCCGCAGTACCGGGTGAAGACTTAATCAAGATCGTTCCCGATGTCAACGCTAAGCAAGGGCCTGTGCCCGCCTATGACGGCACGGCTTCAGACCAGCTTGTTACCCAAGTTATAAAAGTAGAAAACGTTCCCGCAGCGCAATTGGTGCCAATTTTACGGCCGTTAGTACCCCAGCAAGGCCATCTGGCTGCCTACGCTGCAACCAACACGTTAATCGTTACAGACAGAGCGTCGAACATCCAACGCTTAATCAGCATTATTCAAGGCATCGACCGGCCAGACAACGAAGAAGTTGAAGTTATCAGGCTTAGCCATGCGTCCGCCAGCGAAGTTATTCGTATCTTGGGTTCTTTGCAAACACGCGCAGGTCAGGCAACGGGCTCACCGGGTGCAGTTCGTTTTGCTGCCGATGAACGCACTAACAGCATTTTACTCAGTGGCGATTCAGCCGCCCGTATTCGCATGCGTGGTCTTATCGCTAATCTGGACACACCGGTAGAATCTGGAGGCAACACCCGCGTTGTCTATTTGCGTTTTGCCAATGCTGCCGATCTTTTAAAAATTCTGACTGGCGTATCGGCTGGGCAAGCCAAAATTGGTACCGGCAGTAGCGACGGCGACGGCGTAGGAACTGCCACTGCAGTTGCCGCAACACCTACCGTTAACGCCAACGGTGTTGCTGCACCGCAAGCGCCTACCGCTTCTATCGTTCGCAGAGTATCGCAAACCGAAAGCGATCGACCAAACGTTGATATCCAAGCCGACGAAGACACCAACGCATTAATCATTACCGCACCACCTGATGAAATGCGTAGCATTCTGGCTGTTATTGAGCAACTGGATATTCGCAGAGCACAGGTACTCGTCGAAGCGATTATTGCCGAGCTTTCCGAGAACAACAGCGCTGCCTTGGGTGTGAACTTTGCGATAGACGGCTCCAATAACAACCGACCCTTAGCCTATACCAACTTAGGCGGTGCAACCCAGGCCTTGGCGGCAACCGTTGCAAGTGAAGGCGCCTCTTTGGGCACAGGCTTATCGTTGGCTTTAGGCCGATTTGGCAGTGGTGGTATCGACTTCGGTTTCCTGCTCTCAGCCATCGCTTCCGATTCAGACAACAACATTTTATCCACACCAACGCTTGTCACCATGGATAATCAGGAAGCTGAAATCGTGGTCGGACAAAACGTGCCTTTCGTTACCGGCACACAGCTTTCGTCGTCGAACAACAACCCGTTTCAAACCATCGAACGGCAAGATATCGGTATTAGTTTGAAGGTAAAACCTCAGATTAACGAAGGCGACAACATCAAAATGGAAATTGAACAGGAAGTGTCTGACGTTAGCAGCACATCGGTTACCGGCGCATCCGACATCACCACTAACAAGCGTTCAATTAAAACCACGGTATTGGTTGAAGACGGACAAACGCTGGTGCTTGGTGGTCTCATTGACGACCAAATCAACGATACACACGATAAAGTACCCTTATTGGGCGATATCCCTCTGTTGGGCAGCCTGTTCCGCTATCGCACAACCACGAAGAGCAAGCGCAACCTAATGGTATTT
This sequence comes from uncultured Granulosicoccaceae bacterium, assembly GCA_937923565.1. Lineage (GTDB taxonomy): Bacteria > Pseudomonadota > Gammaproteobacteria > Granulosicoccales > Granulosicoccaceae > Granulosicoccus. The sequence goes on from CALDTX010000088.1 coordinate 4,130, forward strand.
TTACACCCAACAATCTTGCGCGATATCGAAACCGCCGATTATTACAGCCGCAGCAAATACGACGATTTGCGTACCGCTCAGCTCGGACTCTTTGACAGCGACGACCTCCTCGGTCGGGGCGTACCTAAGCTGCCACCACTGCATCTGTACTTTAACGGTACGCGTGTCAAAGATGTAAAGGACACACTCAGCACAATTGTGCCAACCTCTGACCTTAGCCTCGAGGAACAACGTCAATTGCACGCCAAATTGCCTCTGATCGACAGCCTACCACCACAGGCTGGCGCGAAGGATGCAACAGGACCATTTGACAGTAGTAACTAATGAAAATGGTCGTGTCACCTGCTGAATTCATAGATGTTGGAGATCCTCCTGAAAACGGAGCTGCCAACGACAGTGCCGAAGAGCTTTTCGGTGCGGAAGATTCAAACTCCAGCACCCCTATTGGCGCTACAGCCAATAAGGCGGCTGTGGATCTGCCCTATACCTTTGCCAAACGTCATGGCGTACTGCTGGAACGTGGCGAAAACGGCGATTTAAAACTTATTCATCGAGCAGGAGTGTCAGTGATGGCACTTACCGAAGCTCGTCGCAAAGCCGGACAAACCCTTAAGCTTGAAAAAATCAGCGCCGACGATTTCGACGCCCGACTAACCCGGCACTACGAAGGTGATACGGGTCAGGCGATGGACATCATGGACGACTTCGGCGACGATCTCGACCTTGCGCAACTGGCCGATGCTCTGCCCGAGCCTGAAGACTTACTCGAATCTACCGACGATGCACCGGTTATTCGGCTAATCAATGCCATGCTGACCGAAGCGGTTCGCAGCCAGGCATCTGATATTCATATCGAACCTTTTGAAAAACGCTTGGCTGTTCGTTATCGCGTAGATGGCGTTATGCAGAAAATGATCGATCCTCCCAGAGAGATCGCACCGCTCATCATTTCGCGTTTAAAGGTTATGGCCAAGCTAGACATCGCTGAACGCCGCTTACCACAAGATGGGCGTATTTCGTTGCGTGTTGCTGGCAGGCCTGTGGATGTGCGTGTTTCTACCCTGCCTTCCGGCCATGGTGAACGCGTGGTATTGCGATTACTCGACAAACAAGCAGGACGCCTAGACTTAGAAAACCTGGGTATGCCGAGTGCGGCATTTCAAAATTTGACCAAGAGCCTGTCGTTGTCGCACGGCATCGTATTGGTAACCGGGCCTACCGGTTCTGGTAAAACCACAACACTTTATGCAGCATTGTCCAGACTGAACACATCACGCTATTCCATCTTGACCGTCGAAGACCCCATCGAATACTACATTGACGGCATCGGACAAACACAAGTCAATAACAAGGTCGATCTAGACTTCGCACGAGGCTTGCGCGCCATCCTACGACAAGATCCAGATATCGTTATGGTTGGGGAAATTCGAGATATCGAAACGGCTGAAATTGCGGTACAAGCCAGTTTGACTGGTCACCTGGTACTTTCAACTTTACACACGAATACAGCGGTTGGCGCCGTTACACGTTTACGCGATATGGGCATTGAACCATTTCTTTTAGCATCAAGCCTTGTGGGTTTGGTAGCACAGCGGCTTGTGCGTTTGCTTTGCCCACACTGCAAACGCAACACCACGCCAACGCACAGTGAATTGAAATCTTTGGGTGCAACGGTTAGCCAAACAGAGAACGTTTGCACCTCACACGGCTGTGATAAATGCAATCACACCGGCTATGTTGGCCGAACCGGCATTTATGAAGTTATTCAAGTAGATGAACATATGCGCACCATGATCCACGACGGTGAGTCAGAGCACGACCTTGAAAAGTATGCGCGTTCAAAACACGCCGGCATTCAGGACGATGGTGCCCGGTTAGTGCTGGAAGGTAAAACCTCGCTAGAAGAAGTTCTTCGAGTTACACGAGAAGCATAGATGGCTGCGTTTGAGTACGTTGCCCTCGACCTTAAAGGGCGAGAGAAGAAAGGGGTTCTGGAAGCCGATACCGCAAGGCTTGCTCGCTCTCAACTACGCGCCCAAAATCTTACCCCGTTGCAGGTTGATGAAACGACGGTTCGTAGTAAAACCAAAAACCAGCGCGGCGGCAAAGCAACACCCACCTTCCGTGGCAGTCTAAAAACTAACGACTTGGCATTGCTGACTCGACAAATTGCCACGCTTAGTGCCGCCGGTACTCCATTGGAAGAGTCATTGGCAGCCGTTAGCCGACAAACAGAAAAGCCGCGGATACAGTCTTTGATACTCTCTGTGCGATCCAAGGTATTAGAAGGGCATAGCTTTGCCGCAGCCTTAAAAGACTACCCCAAGGTTTTTCCGGAAATTTACCAAGCCACAGTTTCTGCAGGTGAACAATCAGGGCATTTGGATGCTGTGTTGGAGCGCTTGGCAGACTACACCGAAGAACGGCAAGTTGCTAACGCTACCGTAAAAAAAGCGCTTATTTACCCGAGCATGCTGGTCATTGCATCGGTGCTCATTGTGGCTTTTTTGTTGTCCTACGTTGTTCCACAGGTAGTCACGGTGTTCGACGGCATGGGACAAGACTTACCTCCGTTAACCAAAGGGCTACTGGCCACCAGTGCTTTTGTACGCGAATGGGGCTTGCTTGCTGCGATCGTATTCGTACTAGCCATTTTTGCGTTTGGTCGGGCGATGCGCGGAGAGGCATTCAAAACGCGCATACACGGTGTATTGCTAAGAACTCCGCTGATTAAAAAAATCATACGCGGCTTTAACACATCGCAGTTTGCTCGAACCTTAAGTATTTTGTCGGCCAGTGGTGTTCCCGTTTTACAAGCGCTGGATATAGCAGCACAAGTAGTTACTAACCGCCCAATGCGCAAAGCAGTAGACAAGGCGGCAGGCCAAGTGCGCGAGGGCACCACATTGGGTAATGCTTTGGAAAAAACGGGCTATTTCCCGCCGATGATGTTACATCTGGTTGCCAGCGGAGAGGCGTCGGGAAAACTGGATTCAATGCTGGAAAAAGCTGCCACTCACCAAGAACGAGAGTTAAATTCATTAATGGCGATATTTCTTGGCTTGTTTGAGCCGATCGTGATTCTGATAATGGGTGGAGTCGTTCTAACGATAGTGCTCGGGATTCTATTGCCCATATTCGAAATGAACCAACTGGTTGGCTAATTTCGATTAGGCTTTTCGTGCTTTATATCCGCGTTTTATAAAGGCTAACTTTAAACGATAGAGGTTAAACCTTAACGGCTCTAACTTGCTTGTTAGCGCAAAAGGGAAATTGCTGCTGGCTTTCGATTTCCTGACAAGCTCGTCGAATCATAAAATCAGTGATTTGATGCTCTTCGCCATACATATCGATGGTTGCACCATAGGTAAGCTTGGCAGGTAGCGGCCTGAGTAAACGGCTATCGATAGATTCCAAATTTTCTAATGCTTGCATAGTGCACTCCGTTGTTTCATGTTGTAAGTACAAACTCTCATACGCAAATCTTTGACCAAAACCGTTATTCATTGTTCAAACTAACAATATGATCTTCAAATAATGCAACTTCTTCGGCAGACTTTTCTGGGAACCTCAGTGGCAACTGAGCCATTGTGTCTGCAATAATTTGCGCAACACACAGACGCATATAAGGTTTGTTGTCTGCCGGAATGGCATACCACGGGGCGTAATCTCGTGAGGTCTCATTTAATAAACTTTCGTAAGCCGCCATGTACTCGCTCCACATTCCCCGCTCTGACAAATCAGATTTTGAAAACTTCCAGTACTTCTCGGGTGATGTGAGTCGTTTTAAAAACCGAGCTTTTTGTTCCTCTAACGAAACATTCAGCCAGAATTTCAAAATAATGGTGCCATTCCGAGCTAAATGTTGTTCATGAGCTCGAATGGACTCAAAGCGTTCCTGCCAAATTGAATCGTTATCGACTGTTGGCAGCCTCTGGTTGGCCAAATATTCGCTGCGTACACGAACCGCTAGCACCTCTTCGTAATAACTGCGATTAAAGACACCGATACGGCCTCGTTCTGGTAACCGACGCGCTGTACGCCAGAGAAAGTCGTGATCGAGTTCTTCCGAAGAAGGAGACTTAAATGAGAACACCTGACACCCAGCCGGATTAACACCACTGAGAACCGAGCGAATAGTGCCGTCTTTACCGGCCGCATCCATCGCTTGGAATACCAGCAAAATTGAGTAGCGGTCATCGGCGTAAAGCTTGCGTTGAAGCGTTGAGATTTCCTTAACACGCTTAGCAAGCGATTTCTCTAAGGCCTTACGACTGCCAAGCTGTTCAGACGGTGAGCTGTTGTATTCAGCCACACGAAATTGCCCGTCAAAAGGCACGACCATCGCTGTGGTAGGAGGCTGAATCATCGGCTGTCCATCCAACCCATCATCCAAGTAACCACCGCATAAGCAGCACGCATAGCCAGGCGCTCAATGGCGACGGCTGATACTGCTACAAAATGGTTCCGGTGGATTTTCACGTTCAGATGCTTCGGGTTGTTTCGGTAGACCAAGACATTACCGAAGCATGCTTAAACGAAACTGAAACGTGAACTGAATCGGTATTAATGCCACAATAATTTACGGCGTAAATTTGACTGTCAGTACGTATTTATGTGAATTGATACACTAAAAGCTTGCATACAACGATTAAGTAGCGCTTTTTTAGGGGTTTTTCGGGTTATTTCGAGCAGAAAAAAAATCGCATAATTTAAAAAAAAAAGTCGAAAAATGTTGCTTGATAGTCTACCCGTACGCCATGACTAGAGCCTGGGCGTTACATACACAACAATTAACAGCGATACGCCGATGAGCAAGTTGATCAGCACGACATGCCTGATACGATTAAGCAGGTTGGCAGCGATTGGCCAACTCTCTGAGGCAACAGCGGATTTGAACGGCAAATAGAGCTTGAAGTACAAATAGATAAATAGCGCCATCATTATCCAACCCAACAAATGCATTGTATGAATGTACGGAGCTGTGTTTTTGAAACCGCCAAACACACCAAACAACATGTAATAACCAGTGAGCAATAACAACACAATAGCCAGCCAAACCCACGGAAAGAATTTTTTAAAAACGGCTGCCCATAACCGTAAACGTTCAGGCGGCTGTAACGATAAAGCTGATGGTCGCAACACCATGTAAGAGAAAAACAAGCCTCCAATCCACAGCACGGCGGACAGGACGTGAAGAATTATCGCTAAAGCATGCATAAGGAAAACTGAGGTTGGTAAAGCGTTGCAGTCAGTGTAACTCAGGCCCCTGCGGCTTGCTAAATTAACATTCCGGGAAGCTGACCGGCACCTCAATTACATTGATGGCTAAACCTCCACGCGCTGTTTCTTTGTATTTTGTTTTCATATCAGCGCCGGTGTCTCGCATGGTTTTAATCACCTTATCCAGAGAAACGAAATGCGTGCCATCGCCTCTTATGGCGATGCGCGATGCGTTAATGGCCTTTACCGACGCCATTGCATTGCGCTCGATACAGGGCACTTGCACAAGCCCGCCTACTGGGTCGCAGGTTAGTCCAAGATTGTGCTCCATACCAATTTCAGCCGCGTTTTCTACTTGTTCAACGGTTCCGCCCATAACGGCAGTTAGAGCACCAGCAGCCATCGAACAGGCCGACCCTACTTCGCCTTGGCAGCCAACTTCGGCACCCGATATTGACGCATTTTTTTTGTACAAAATACCAATGGCACCCGCAGTGAGTAGAAAATCTACAATGCCATCGTCATTACTGCCTGCAACAAAACGATCGTAATAATGCAAAACAGCAGGAATAATGCCTGCGGCGCCATTGGTTGGTGCGGTAACCACCTTGCCACCCGCTGCATTCTCTTCGTTAACGGCTAACGCATAAAGGTTGACCCAATCAATAATTGTTAGCGGGTCGCGCAATGCTTGCTCTGGCTGCGACGACAGTTTTTCATATAAATCCGCAGCTCGTCGTTTAACCTTCATGCCACCCGGCAAGATGCCCTGGTTGGCACATCCACGTTGAACACAAGATTTCATGACCGCCCAAATGCCAAGAAGCTCAGTTCGAATAGTTTGCTCAGAGCGCCAGACAGTTTCATTAGCCAGCATGAGTTGAGCGATACTCAGACCAGCACTATTGCAAAGTGATAACAGTTGATCACCAGAATCAAACTCATAAGGTAACTTGGTATCGTCGGCTTTTATGATTTCGTCATCACTGGTAGCACTTTCATCAAGCACAAAACCACCGCCCACTGAATAGAAGTTTTTGCTTGCTAGCTCAGTGTTGTTTGCAGCCAAGGCTCTGAACGTCATGCCATTTGGATGAAACGGCAAAGAGCGGCGCTTATGCATGATTAAATCTTTAGGCTCATCAAAGGCGATAGTTAATGCGTTGCCTAATTTTATTTTTTTATCAGCTCTGATTTGCTCTAGTTTGGATTCAATACTATCAACATCAACCAGGTTTGGTAGTTCGCCTTGCAAACCAAGCAATATCGCTTTGTCACTACCATGCCCTTTTCCGGTAGCCCCTAAAGAGCCAAGCAGCTCAACTTTGACCCGCACAATATCGTTGGCGTAAGGCGCTGACAATATGGCCTCTGAAAATAAATTGGCAGCAACCATGGGCCCTACAGTATGCGAGCTAGACGGCCCAATACCCACTTTGAATAAGTCGAAAACGCTGATAGCCATGACCATTACCCAGTAAACGTATCGCGTATTATGGGTTTATTGCCTCGCCACAATTGCTAGCAAAACGGTAGATTCTGAGGAGTTTACGACACGCCGTGACGCAGATACCCGGTATAAGCCAGAATGCGCTTCAGAAAAAACGCGAGGCTCACAGAGCAATAAACAGCTTGATATTACTGATAGGTTCCAAGAAAACGCTGGATTGTGGCAGCCGCCACACTAACTGAGTGATTTTGCAGTTTCACATAGCGATCGCCGCTCAAATACGCACCATAACCGCGAAGCATACCGAGTAATTGGTAAGACCCTTTTTGGCACGTTAGCAGCCCACCACCGGATTGCCCTGAATCGATGGGTGCACTGGTATGCAAAGCGCCCTCTCTGTTGCGTTGAAAAACCCCGCTTGAAGTGGTTTTGCCCTGAGCTCTGGGAAAGCCAACTGCCCACACCGCCTGCTTGGCAGTGGGTAGGGAGCGCGCCAGTTGCATTGGCTCAATACCTTGAGTATCCACTGACAAAACGGCAAGATCTGAGGCGCTGTCGATCATCAGTAAGCTAGCTACACGAAAACCGTCATCAACTCGCACAAAAAACTGACCAGCACCGGATACGGCATGAGCGGCAGTAAGAACCCGATTAGGTGCGAATACAACACCACTAGCATGACTACCGTGATCGGTAGCAACAGGCAGGATCGCAGCCAGCGCTTTGTTATCTGGCCATGCACATTGCGGTGCGGCTAATGCTATTGAGCCTATAAAAGAACTCGCACAGAGCAATAGCGCCGCTATATTTTTTATTGCGCGTTGCATTTCTTCCCCGGCAGCGAAAACTAGCTGCGTGTTACGTGATAGCGACGGGTATTGGTATCCATTAAGCGCCCACACCCATCGGATGCGCTAGCTTGCGGCATGGTTACCAGTTGATTCACGTATTGGTGGGGTCGCCCCCACCCCCAAATTAATTTTATATACCGGCCCCGGCGATCTTTGTCGCATACGGTGGTTGTTTCCGGCTGAAGAGTCTCGAGCGTTACACCTGAGCTCAGCGCCAGTTTAGCGCAACATTTTGAAGGAAGATAGGACAGTTGGAGTCGGGTTACTGACGGCTAACTCGTTGAATTTCATAACAAGTTTAATGAGAAAGTTGCTTCAAGTGATTGATTTAACGAACTTGAAACAGACTAAAATCAGTTTCCGATGTTGATACCGATCCCAAAAATAAATCGTGGTTTTTCATGAAATTCGTCGGTTTTCCACAAATGAACATCGTTGAGTGTCACTGTCGGGAACTCATATTGTGCATTGTCTATTTCGCCAGCCGTTACTCCCTGCAACGATCCAAGCACAGTGAGTTTGCGACCTGCGGCATAGTCTGTGGTTTCAAAATAATCGGGCGATTGCAGCAAAAAACGGCCCGTGCTGGGCTTTTCAGTACGCGGACGTTGAAAGTTATCTAACGGATATGCCAGCACTTCTATTTGCGTTCGGTTTTCTAAATTTTTACTACTAACAATCACGCCTCCCCAAATAACAGTTCCGGAGGCCGCCGACGGGTCGTCCAATACCTCACCGGGACTCAAATTAGTTGTTGCACCTTCTGAGTTCAAAGGCGCGGTTACACAACCGCTAAGCAATTGCAGCAAGAGCAACAGCAAGAGAGAGAGACGGAAATAAACTGCCGGTATACTCATTATTCTATGGTCCTTTTAGATCGAACAACACCGCGCGGCCGTTGATACGGCCATCGGTGCCAAAATGGGCTGTAGGTCCAATAATTGAGATAAGGGTCATAGTTTTGATCCGCCTTAATGTCTTTCCACAATTGGTACTGATCGACAGCTAACAGTGGGTAAGCATAATCCGCTTGTTCAACGCGACCTTGCTCCACACCTGCCACACTGCCGGTAAAAGAAACGTCCCGCCCTTTTTGGAAAATCTCCGGTTCAACAAAGCCGTCAACCAAAGCTTTAAACCTGCCATAACTGACATCATTATGTTTCGGTCTACCATTCACAGACAATGGTCGGGAAACAACCTCAATAATGGTGCTTTCAGACTGAATTGACACCGACACAATTGTTCCGCCCCAGCGTAGCGTTGCAGACTGATCAACTTCAGTTGTTTGCGCATCTGCAACAGTTAACGGCGTTACGGATTCGCCTTTAGGCAAACTTGGTAAAGCGGTTACACAGCCCGACACCACCAACAAGATTACCCAAATCGTGGCATTTCGCAGCATTTCGACGTCCTTCACAAGGTTAAAAGCTTCTCCGCATTACAGGCTCAATCCGATAGCTAAACTTAGATTCTCCCTACTGCGATCATTATGCTGCCAACTTAGTAATCTCTTTGTAGGTGATTTCATGCGTTTGCATTGTTTTACTTATTTATGATTGCTATGAATTATGGATTACTGCACGTATTCAACGAAAAATGTGATATTGATTAGCTTTCCTCAATGATGAGCATTTCATAGAGGTATGGCATAAAAAAGGCATGTAGCAATCAGGATCGTGGTTTTGCAGCCGCTACCCAATAAATAGTTGGACGCACCTAAGCAGTCTATTTATCAGGGTATCGTTATTGCTAAGCCACAATGCTCGATGAATACAGCTGTTTGTCAGATTCACGTAAGGTGAGCTAAGAGGTAGCTCGATAACATTTTTTTGCAGAGGGGATAAAAAAATGCAAACAATAAGCAAAGCAGCAAGCCTTCTCAATATCAGTGAATACCGCCTTTTCAGCGAAGCCTACCTAACTTGGTTCGGCGACAGGGCCAGCGAAAACGACATCGCTATGGTTTTTGCGCAGTTCAAAATGTTTGGTGAAGTTCCACAATGGGCAAACGAGTTTGCTCGCAGCGTTCTGGACGACCTTGAAGCTAACAGACAGGTTTCACTAAATTCATATTGTTTGCTTAACCTATCTCCTCGCATTGGTGCCAAACCAGAAATAAGCTTTACCCTCCTCAAGAACGACAAATAATCACAGCACAACCAATTTCCTGCTAAACGCCAACTCTGCTTGGCGTTTAGCGTTTAACTTGTTACCGTTAGACGATGGATAAAAACTACCCTCGAGACATGCTTGGCTACGGCCAAACGCCCCCCCACCCACAATGGCCAAACGATAGTGCCATTGCTGTGCAATACGTTATCAATTACGAAGAAGGTGGCGAAAACTGCGTGCTGCACGGCGATGTTGCCTCCGAGGCCTTTTTATCAGAAATAGTCGGAGCGGCGGCCTGGCCGGGCCAACGACACATGAACATGGAATCAATTTACGAATACGGTTCGCGCGCAGGATTTTGGCGGCTACACAATATGTTCACCAGTCGTTCACTACCGGTTACTGTTTTTGGCGTGGCGCTGGCGATGCAACGCGTTCCTGACATTGTTGCTGCCATGAAAAAGGCCAACTGGGAAATTGCCACACACGGCTTGCGATGGATAGATTACAAAGACTTCACTGCCGAACAAGAGTCAGAACATTTAGAGCAAGCCATCGCCTTACATGAAAAAGTGACGGGCGAGAAACCCGCAGGGGCTTATATTGGCCGCACATCTGAAAACTCTCAGGATCTTTGCGCGCAACACAGTCATTTTGAATATAGCGCAGATACTTACGCCGACGAACTACCCTACTGGCGCACTAGCCCGTCTGGGCAGCAACTCATGGTGCCCTATACCCTCGATGCAAACGATATGCGCTTTGCAACGCCACAAGGTTTCAACAGCGGAGACCAGTTTTACCAATACCTTAAAGACAGTTTCGATATGCTTTATGCGGAAGGTTTAGCAGGTGCACCTAAAATGATGTCGGTTGGCCTGCATTGTCGATTGGTTGGACGGCCAGGACGAGCAGCCGCACTTGCGCGCTTTCTCGATTACGTGGCAACCCATGATAAAGTGTGGACGACACGCCGTATTGATATTGCGCGTCATTGGAAAGCACTTTACCCAGCACCTGAATAAACGCTCTAAACAAGCCTGTAAGCTTGCGCCGCGTTGTTTTTAAAAATATGTTGCAACGACGATTCAGGTAGATGCTGTAACGCCAAAAGCAGTTGTTCAATGCCATAATCAAACGTGTTCATTAACTTATCAACGGGAAAATTGCTTCCGTACATCACTCGCCTATCACCGAAGGTGTCGACAATGCAGTTAACTATTGCCTGAACGCTTACGGCAGACCACTTCTGATCGAACATACCAAAGCCTGATAACTTGATGGATACATTAGGTAATTGCGCTAACAACTGCAAACCATCTGCCAGCATTTTTAAACCCGCTTGCGACTGATCATAAGGACTGCCAGCGTGATCAATAATCACATGGGTGTCCGGGTGCTGGCTAATAAACTCAGCCGCCTCCGCCATTTGCTCTGGATACAGTTGCAAGTCGAATGAAAAGTTGTACGACTTTAACAAGGCATAGTTACTGCGCCATTGATTGTTACGCAAGAAATGTTCACCGGCAAAACTTAATGTCGGGTTGTTATCCTGACGGCTCAATATGTGTCTGATACCACACACGTAAGGTACTTTCGACAACGCCGCAAGCGTGGTTTCAGCATCCTCATTCGATAAATTGGTTAACGCAACAATGGCATGCTTGGCATTCGACTGAGCAAACACCGATGCCACCCATGCAGCCTCATTAACAACATCAGCGATAGCACCATCCACTTGTACATAGACTGATCCATCAAGGCTGTGCGAAGCTGATTCGCTGTGGTATTCAGACCAGATGTAATCTCGTTGGATCGGAGTTGGGTCGCCAAAGGGTTTAATGGCGCCGATATCGCGCAACCAAGCGTAGCCTAAGTCGGGCTCTGAGCGCTCAGGTATCCATAGATGATGATGTGAATCGATAATATTCATGATTGCAGCAACAGCCTATTAAGAGCCACGATAGGTGGAATAGCCAAACGGGTTTAGCAGCAGCGGTACATGATAATGCTGACCATCCGCTTCAATTTCGAACACAACATCGACAAACGGGTAAAACGATTGCTGATTTTTTTGAGCGTAATAATCGCTTAAATAAAACGTTAACTTGTAAATTCCGCCGGGCAACGGATCTTTCGAGCTGGTAAAGTCGGTTACTCGTCCGTCGGCATTGGTTTCACCGGTGCCTAGCATGACCCAGTCGTCGGCACTTTGCTGTTGTAAAATAATTAACACATTAGCAGCCGGCTTACCCAGCGACGTGTCCAATATATGTGAAGTAATTTGCGTCATAAGGCTTTCTTAACGTTGGTAAACAAACATTGAGTACATGAGTACACTTTAGTCGATCAAGCCCCCTCACTGCTTTCCAGTGAGCGCCGCAGCTGCCCTGCATTTTGTGCCAACAACTCTGTGGCATCGGACACGCTGCATTCTTTTGCTACCATAAGCACCGCATTTTTTACCTGCCAATCGGCCTGTTTCAATGCCAGCAAAGCTTGCTTCTTATTAGCCCCGGTGATATCCACCACCAAATTGACTGCTCGGGCCTTGAGCTTTTCGTTACTGGCGTTTAAGTCAACCATGCGGTTACCAAAACATTTACCAATGCGCACCATGGCACCAGTGGATATCATATTCAGAACCATTTTCTGCGCGGTTCCGGACTTTAACCGTGTGGACCCCGTTAAAACTTCCGGTCCAACATTTACGCACACACTTATATTAGCTATTTTTTCCAAAGGGCTCACTGGATTACAGCTTACGCCTACTGTTGTGGCAGCGCGTTTGTCTGCTTCCGCTAAAGCGCCTAAAACAAAGGGGGTGCGCCCCGATACAGCTAATCCTATGACGATATCTCGTTGATCAACATTGCATTCAGCAAGCGCATTTGCGCCTAGCGTAGGGCTGTCTTCAACCCCTTCCTGTGCTTTGAACATAGCATCAGGACCACCGGCTATTAAGGCCAATACTTTTTCGCCAGGCATGGAGAAAGTGGGCGGAATTTCAGAGGCATCCAAGATCCCTAACCGACCACTGGTACCGGCTCCCACATAAATAATACGCCCACCACTGAGTAAAGCGCTAGCCGCAGCATCAACCACCTGTGCAATAGCAGGCTTAACTGCCGCTACAGCTTCAGCCACTTGCTGATCCTGTTGATTCATCAGTGTTACAAGTTCGAGCGCGGTCAGTTTGTCGAGCTCAACCGAGTGCGAACTTGAGGCTTCGGAAGGCAGATGTGAGAGCTCAGCGGCCAGAATTAAAATCTTTTCATCCATTTTTGGAATCATACTGGCATAGTAAAACCATTGGTAGCGAATTCATGCAAGCATGAACACACTTTGGCAAACACTTATGTATAAACTGCGCGCAATCGGCGCAAGCTATACGCTGCTCGCTGCACTTCTGTTTGGCGCAGGATTATGGTGGTTATTGACGCCTGCAATGTTCCACAAAGGTTGTTTAAAACTTGAAAACGGGTTGGTTATTTGCGCCAATAGCGATATGGCCAGATTCCACCAGACACAAGCCATCAGTGCCGATCACGATAGTTTCGACCTTCAGGATAAACGCCTAACTATTGAGGCAGCCCGCAATGAGAGTATCAGCTTCCAGCTGATGCTACGTTCAACCAGCGACGCGATCACTGATCCAATCAATATCATCCACTCTAATTGGCGTAGCGATAAAAAACATAACACAGCGGCTCAAAGCAAGGCCAAACCCGATACAACGTTGCATTTGGCGCATTATCATTTTGTGAACAACGGTGGGTATCAATGGGGCCCAAAGAGCGAAGTGCTGACATGGCCAGCGGCTTACCCGGATGCATTGATCCCGCAAGTCAAACAGTGCGGCACTGCGAAAAACACGCTGTTCGATGCTGTAAAGGCACCAGACAAAGACACCAATCAGGCGGTTTGGGTTGAAACCTTTGTACCGGCTGAAACACCAGCCGGGCTGTATCGGCAAACCATCAGTTTGAATATCGCCGATACAACCGTAGCACTCGATGTTGAACTAACTGTTCATGCTGTCACATTGCCACAAAAACCAAGCATCGCCGCTGTCGGTGAAATTTATCGCAGCTACAAACTCGAAGGTGCAGGCGAAAACCCAAATTCTGATGCCTGGCGAGACATGTCATATTGCTATCAACAGTTAGCGCATCAACACAGAATGGTGTTTATTGAACGCTATGATGAGCAACCGATAAAAGAAGATTGGGCATACTATCAAGCACATGTTGAGCCTTTACTCAGCGGCGCTTTATTCAGTGATGCGTTTAACTACACAGGCACTGGAAAAAACGTGGCTGTATCTACCTGGCGTACACCATGGCCACAACAATTTAATGTTTCTTTACAGGAACCTTTGAGCGAATCTACGCTGAGCAGGTATACAGACATGGCGGCTCAATGGGATGAGTGGCTGCACAAGAATAACTTCTCCAACACTTATTTTTTCGCTTACGTTTTTGATGAACTCGATGGTCCCAGAAAACCTGATGTGGAGATGGCAGCATACCAACAGTACATAGCCATGGTTCACGAACAAATGGGCGAGCTGCAAAAAGCAATCGACAAAGGCACAACCTTTACATCGTTAGACTTACTCTGGACCAGCCACTCCAATCCAGCGCAATGGCAAAACGATACTGCGCTTGATCTCACCGGAAAAATTAGACTGTGGGCACCGAACGCCAGTGCTGCTGATGTTACCTTTTTACAAAAAAGAATTAAAGCAGGTGAACAAGCTTGGTTCTACCACAGCGGACATCCAGCGATCGGCATCCACAGCATTAATGCATCTGGCAGCGAAATGCGCACATGGGGCATCGCAGCAGCCCGTTACGGTTTCCAAGGACAGCTTATGTGGGCAGTGAATTTGGGTAATGATGATCTGCCGTTTGCTCAGCCCAGTTACAAACCTGAAGACGACAGGTTTGGTAACGGCGTTATGGTTTATCCCGGCAATCAACTCGACAAAATTGGCTTCAAAGCCTCACCCGGACCAATCGCTTCTATGCGCCTTAAAGCATGGAGACGTGGCTTACAGGATGCTGAATTGTTTTTTTTAGCTATGCAGAAAAATCCACAAAAAGCGCAGCGATTAATAACGGAAATTATGCCAGCCGCGTTATCGGAAGGTCGCAAAAAAGCTGCATGGCCATCGGATGCCGCAAGTTGGATGCATTTTAGAAGCCGCTTGCTTGAGCTTGCCAGCAAATAAGCCGTACGTCCAAGCCAACGAATCGTTTAGCCTTAGTACAACTTTAAATAGCGAACTGCAAGGTGATGCGTCTGTTGTGTTTGCTTTTCTTCTGAATTTTTGAACAAACAACCTCCCCAATTTCAGCGGTTCCCGCTACATGTGTACCGCCACAAGGTTGTAGGTCGATATCGGCGATTTTTACCAAACTGACAGCTCCACCAATGATGGGAGGTTTGACATATTTGCTGCGGGTTAAGCGCTCGATTTCCTGCTCTATATTTTCTGTGATATGAAGCTTTTGCACTTCGTGATTAGCCACTATGAGCTCGTTAAGCTGATCACTTAGCTCAGTCTTATCGAGCGTCATTTCTGGCAGATCGAAATCCAAACGACCTTTATCGGTCGAGATGCCGCAGCCCGTAACTGGCGCATCAATCAAGCTACACAACAAATGCAAGCACGTATGCATTCGCATATGCAAATATCGCCTGTTCCAATCTATTTTCAAACAAATCTGATCACCCACGGACGGTAACTTAGTTGGGTTTTCTATTTCATGCCAAACCAGTTCCAGGTTCTGTTTATCGCGATAAGTATTACTGACTGACAATAGTTCCTGAGCAAACCCAATGCTACCAGTATCACCCGGTTGGCCACCACCCACCGGATAAAAACAGGTTTGATCCAATGCTATCGCATTGTCGGCAACTGCTATGACACTTGCATCAGTGGCCTGCTCATAGGCCGACTGGTCAAAAATTAAGTTTGTATTCATACTAAATCTCGATGCCCATTAAACATCACTGACAAATGCGTAAACGCTTGCCAATCAGGAAAATTGTGAAATAATTTTAAGGATACAAAAAATTACGTCAACACAGAGTTGAATTGCGCAACCCGAGGTTTGACGTCTGCAACCATTAATCTGCGCATTAATTCAGATAATCCCACTGGCCGCATGAAATACGATACAGCGCCTTTTCTGCACAGGCGCAAATTTACTTGCGAAGGCACTTCATAGACAAAATCATGATCACAATTTATTGCATACTCGACAATCGCTCGGTCTGAATAAATTCTGGATAAGCTAAATCCTTCTATAAGTGCCAAGCGCTCGTCCAACAAAGAAAGCGAATACTCTTTCGCCTGTATGCCTAGAATATGCAGTAGATCCCCCTTCACATAAGCTAACAAGGGTTGAACTGACGGTGATTTTGCATTGCTGTCTTTTTGAATAAGCAGTTGATTAACAATGCTTACCTTTGATTGCGCAGGCACATCAGTTACCACAACACTATAAGGACTAATAAATACGGCGTCGCCTATCGAAACCGGGCCTAGAATGCGAGCATGTGCACCGACTTCCACATTATTGCCGATTCTGGGATGTCTACTGGCTTGAGGATTATTTGAAATACCCAACGAACCTAGAATCACACCATTGAGAATGTAGCAGTCGTCACCTATTACGCAGGTTTCACCGATAACCGTACCAAAGCCATGGTCAATCACAAATCTGGAACCGATTTTGGCACTGGGGTGTATATCAATGCCAGATGCCAGCTTCCCTCTTCCGCTTAACTTATGTGCGATATTCATCTTCTGCGCGCGACGCAAAGGAAAGTTGTTAACCACAAAGTGAGCGATTCGATAAGACAGAACAGCTTGAAATGACACATAGCTTTCAACAATCAACAATGGATCGTTATGGGATGACGGGTCTTTAGCCGCAAACGCTTCTGCATCCAATACCAGCTCACAACAAACCGTAAGCATTAGGTCATTGATGTTGTCGCCGCAGCGCTCAAGCTCGTGAGCGGTAAAGCATGCTTGAAGTTCGTTGAGCATTCGACCTTCAATACTATTTAACAAGTCGCCGTTAACCATGTTGATATGCATTTTCTATTCAAAATCTGAAAGATAGGACTCTAGTCCATCGTACGCCATAGTCAGCACAGTGCTTCCGTTCGGCAGCTGTGACGCTAGCATTTCTATAGCTACTAAATTAGCAGCTGATGAAATGCCTAAACTCAATGATTCGTTGCGAAGTGCAAACAATGCCATATTCATACAGCTTTGTTTGCTTACTTTAAACATACCGTCTATGCAACTTAAATTCAGGACATCTGGTACCAATCCGATAGAAAGCCCTTGAATCTCATGGGCGCAATGCTTATCGTTGAGTAGATCGCATTGTTCTGGCTCAACACCATAGGTTTTCATGTTGGGCCATTTAGCTGTTAGTACTTCCGACACTCCGGTTATGTGACCACCTGTTCCTATGCCCGCGACATAAGCGTCTACTTGTCCAGTCGGAAAATCATCGAGTATTTCTTGTGCGGTAATTCGTCGATGTACCTCAGGATTTGCCAAATTTCTTTGCTGATTCAGCATCACATAATTGGAGTTTTCCAAGATTAACTCCAGGGCTTTTTCACCATGCGAGTTATTTCCAGTACTACTGTCAGACAAAATTACTTGCGCACCGTAAAGCCTAAGTAGTTTCTGCTTCTCAACGCTGTAGTTATCCGGAACCACTAAAATAACGTTGTAACCGTATAGGTTCGCACACATGCTTAGGCCAACCCCTGTGTTACCGCCACTGGGCTCAACAATGGTTTGTCCGCTCCCACGAGTGAGTACGCCTTTACGTTCGGCATCCGCGATCATGTTGCTGGCTACACGAACCTTATGGCTGCCACCGGGATTAAGTGACTCCATTTTCATCAGAACGTTCAATTGCAACGCTTCGCTCAATGCATTGAGCCTAACAATAGGTGTATTGCCAATTACACCAAGTATGTTCTGATGTATCAAAGAAATATCCAAGCAAAGAAAGTCGAACTGCGCTTAATGGAAATTAAGTCGTCAGCAATTAAAATTAATAAATTGGCATCGATGGTTCAACTTCTCTCACCCATCGCTTCATGCCACCAGCTAAAACACAGACGTTTTCCACGCCTGCATTAATAAGTTCTTCAGCAGCACTTTTAGCTCTCACACCCGAATAGCAAACAATACATTTATTCTGCGATCCGTGCATTTGCGCTAATTTCAGCGATATATCATTAAGCGGGATGTTAACAACCCCAGGTAGTGCGCAAACTTCTAATTCATTTGGATCTCTAACATCAACGAGCAAATATTGATCAATCTTCGTTTCCAACTCTTTTGGCGAAATGTAGAAATCTTTTGGCAGTGACGATTCGGAAGCTATTGATTCCACAATACATTGGGCAGCTTCTTCCGTATGTCTGATTGTTTTTCGATTGGAGCTGCAATCTGGACAGTCGTCTCTTTTGGCATAGCTTACTTCGTTAAAACGCATACTCAGCGCATCCATTACCAGCAACCTACCACTAAGAACATCTCCAAGCTCAATGATAACTTTAATAGCTTCAGTTGCTTGAATAACACCGATAATACCGGGTAAAACACCGATTACACCACCACTGGAGCAATTTGGTGCAAGTTCAGGCGGAGGACTTGTTGGAAATAAACAGCGATAGCATGGACCATTTTTATAATTTAATACGCTCACTTGACCATCAAACCGGTAAATAGCACCAAAAACCAGTGGTTTTTGCAGCATGCTGCAAACATCATTAACCAAATACCGCGAATTAAAGTTATCGGTACCATCAACAACAAGATCGTATTCTGAGATTAGCTCCAACGCATTGTCTTCACCCAACCGAACCTGATGAGTGTTTACAGTGATATCCGGATTTAAATCCATTAACCGAGACTTCGCAGATTCCACTTTCGACATACCGATGGTTTTGGAGCCATGCACTATTTGCCGCTGCAGATTGCTTAGCTCTACTAAATCAAAATCAACTAAGCCGATCGTGCCTACTCCGGCCGCTGCTAAATAAAGACTAACCGGGGAGCCTAATCCGCCTGCACCAATAATGAGCACGCGAGCATTTTTTAATTTTGCCTGACCATCTCTGCCTACACCAGGCAACGTGATATGGCGAACATAACGCTTCACTTCTTCATTTGATAGTTCTTCTATATCCGCTTGATTTAGCGGGCTGCCCATGCCACCAGCACTGGCTAAGAGAATATTGACTTTGGCATCAGCCGGTAAGGTTTGTTCAGGCGTTACCTGTGCACCATCGGAGGTGAGCAAGAAATGTTCTTTAATCTGACCGTTTTGATGAAACAAGTGAGTTTGTAATGCGCAGTTTTCGCTGCATATGCTTTTAACCACGTCATTAAGTGTATTACCTTCAGCGTAAAATGCTTTGTTGTTGAGTTTAGCTGCCTTAACAAGCGCATCTGGCAATATGACTTCTATCATTGTACTGCTCCGATTTCTGGTTCCAAACGACCATATTCCATAATATTTAATGGGAATGTGTAAACACATTCATAGTTATTGTTAGTCCAGGCAAATAGCTTTGCCTCAGACACTTCATGCTTTTTTACGTCAACCACTAAATACTTCACGGGATAAACCGGTTCACCGCAATATAAAGCGTTGGCAACATCCTCATCACTAAAATAAGCACCAACATCGGGGTGTGAATGATAAATGATTGATGCAGGCGCATCAGACTCAAAGCTCATGTTTAAATTAATGGTGTCTTCGACTGATAAAGTATAAGCCTGACGAGCGTTGCGTTTATGCACTTTTGGATCTTTCCGGTGCAAGCGGTTCTGAATATTCTCACAGCGTACAACTTGACCAGACTCTCGCACAAACCCGCAACATTCCTCCGGGTATTCTTTAATTGCATGCAAAGCAATTTTTCTTAATTGTTGGGAATTTAAATTCAACCTGGCTTCCTCGACAGTATTTTCAATACCTGCGATCTAGCCGGCAATTTCGTTAAACTAAACCCGAATAAAATCAGGATTAAATAAAAGAGGCTATCGAAACCGAATCTGGAACCTTCGTACCAGGCACCAATTGCAACTGCTAATGCCGGAAAAATAATAAAGACAAAAGACAACACATTAGGACTCATGTGCTTGAGCAAATAGAAATATGTGATGAACCCACCCACTGACGCCACAATGCCTAAATAGAGCGTGGCTAGCACTGATCTTTCCGAGATCATCGACAACGAAGGTTGTTCAATAAATATACCGGCAATCGTTAGCAGTAAACCGGCTATTCCGATGGGTAATACATTAAACGTTAAAACGCTGATGGAACCACCATAGCGTTTCGTTAGAACGTACGATAATGCATGCATTATGGCGGCAACAAGAATGCAAAAAACACCAAGTAAGCGCGTGTGCTCCAGATGCAAACCTTGCGATCGGATGATCAGCATTAAGCCAAGAAAACCAACCAACATACCGATTGATTGCGTAAACAGAATTTTTTCGTTGAGTATTAATGCTGAAAAAATAAGGATAAAAACCGGCATTGTGCTGAACAGTAAAGCCGTTAAGCCAGACGATACGTACAACTCACCAAAATTCAGCAGCCAATAAGGGACAGCAAAATAAAACAGCGTGGTAAAAATAAAAAAGATATTCAGCCTTTTTGGAAAAAAAATGGATTCGCCGCGAACTATTGCAAAAAGAAAAAACAGAGGGAACGCAACAAGAAATCTTAGGCCAGCTGACGTGAGGGGAGGAATTGACTCTACCGCTATACCGATACCAAGCCAGGTTGTTCCCCAGCAAACGCACACAACCGCATACAGAAATGGAATTACCAGTGCCTTATGAAAGCTAAACCTCGGTAATAGAAAAGAAACCTTCGCTAATGATTTGGGTTCAAGTTGCATCAGCAACTGTCGCGATCAATTGTCTGCTCTGCTTAACAAATATATTATTGCAAGGTGTCATTTGGTTCAAATTCCCTTAGAATGACCGTCAATGTATTCAATGAAAGGATACGACTTTATTTATGCATGTCAATAGCAAAATTGACAGAGTGTCAATTCTCAGAAAAGCGTTAACAGAAGGATCCGACCTTAAATACAAAAGGCTTTCGGCTCAACTAGAAGCGATGATTCGTGAAGGTCACTTTGCGCAGGGAGAAAAACTTCCTACTCATAGAAGATTAGCAGACCAACTTAGCGTAACAGCGGGTACGGTCAGCAAAGCCTATTCTGAATTACACCTCAATGGTTTGGTGAATTCGCACGTGGGCAGCGGTACTTATGTTGGCCCTATCGAGCATGGAAAAACGTTTAGTAACTTTGAAAACTATGAAGATTTTCCACGTGAGAATTTTGATCTAAGTAGAAGCTCTGCACTAACGCTAAAAGACAACCCTGTTTTCAGAAAGACTCTGGAACAAATGACGTTACGTCAGGATGTCATAACGCAAATGTCTCAATACGGGCCAGAACAAGGCTATGTTGAACATAGGAAAGCCGGTGCCAACTGGATCAGCCACCAGAGTTTCAAAGCATCTTACGACCAAGTCATTTGTACAAATGGCGCGCAACACGCGTTGTTTTGCATTCTACTCGCGTTATTAAAACGCGGCGATGCACTTCTGAGTGAAAGTTTTACCTACCCCGGCTTAATATCAGCTTGTCGTTCTTTGGGTATCAATATTATTGGTTTAGCCATGGACGATGAAGGCATTCTACCCAGCGCACTTGATGCGGCTTGCAAAAAGAACAAGGTAAGTGCGCTTTACTGTATGCCAACAATGCAAAACCCAACGACCGCTGTAATGAGTGAAGCTCGCCGTGTTGCAATTGCTGAAATATGCTTAAAACACAATATATTAATTTTAGAAGACGAAGCACACGCGGTACTGGAAAAAGAGCGGCCACCACCAATAAGTTTTTACGCACCTGAAAGGTCAATTATCATTTCTAGTTTAAGTAAAGCCGTAGCAGCTGGAATTCGTGCCGGGTTTATTCATGCTCCTTCTACACTGGTTCAACGCATAAGCAGAGCTGTTCGCAGTACCTGCTGGATGCCAACACCTATTGCTATGTCTGTGGCTTGCCACCTAATTGAAACCAACGCCATTAAGTCTTTACTGGATCTACAAATCAGCGAAATTAGTCGGCGAAAAAGCTTAGTCAGCCCCATGTTTCAGCATAAAAACGTTAAAACACACAAACACAGTCCGTACTACTGGATTGAAGTGCCTCATGGTTGGAGAGCGTCTGATATTGCAGAAGAAGCAAAACAAAAAAACTGTTTAGTCTCTACTGCAGAAGCTTTTGCCGTTGACCGACATCGAACCGCACCTTATCTGCGCGCCAGTGTCAGCAACCCAACAGTTAGTGAACAAGGCATCGTATCGGGTTTTAAAATATTACTGGATGTATTAAATAACCCAGCAACTTGATTTATCGGCGCTAAAGGATTTTTAAAGCGGCTCGGTTCAGTTGATGGGCAGCATTCAACGCCAGTAATTCTGCGCTTACAGCCACGGCAATTTCCATGGGTAAATTGCCAGTGGCGTATGCTTGCCCAATAGGCGTAATGAGTTTGCCTAATTCGTCACCTGTGAATTGTTGCTTACGCAGTTTGGAACGAAACTTCGCCGCCTTAGACTTTGACGCAATCAAACCACAAAAAGGAACTTCTGGTTTCGACAAAATTGCTTCAACTAAGTCGTAGTCCAATTCATGCGAATGCGTCATCACTAAGTAACTAGCCTGATCAGCGCATTGCTCTACTAGCTCAAACGGATTGTTACCCATTAACTCACCCAACAACACACCTTGCGCGGTTTCGCTACTGGGTAATTGGTCTAACCAGCTCTGTCTAGTATCATAAAACGTTGCATGACAATCTAATTGGTGAACAATTTTAGCCAACGCTTGCGCCACATGCCCAGCACCGAAAACAATGAGCTCAAAGGCCTTTTTAGGATGCAACTCATATTGCAGCTTTACACTACCACCGCAACATTGGGATAAAGCAGACCCTAGAATCAGCTTGTTGTGCCGAATCAGTGGAACGTTACTGTTTTCGGCGAGAATTGATCTGGCTGCGGCAATAGCTTCTAACTCTAACGCACCGCCGCCAATGGTGTCACTGGCATCGTGTTCAGTAACAACCATACGCGCACCAACATCACGGGGCGTTGATCCATCAACCTCCACAATGCTGACAACCACGCAATCGATATTGCGGTTACAGGCATTATTGAGTGCTTGCAGCCAGCGCATAAAATCAAACCACACCCGTTTTATTGCTTTGTTCAGCAACTAAATCACACACTCGTAGAACCTCTTCCGGTGTTGCCGGTGCGTTCAAAGCAGGAAAAACCTCGTGATTTGCGATGGAGGCTATGGCATCGCGGATAGCGCAAAAAACCGAAATGGCTAACATCAATGGTGGCTCACCCACTGCCTTTGAGCGAAATACCGTTGGAGCTTCATTCGGGCTGTTCTGCAATAAATCAACATTAAATTGTGTTGGAGCATCGCTGATCGCAGGTATTTTATAAGTTGCAGGCCCAACAGTTAACAAACGACCTGCACCGTCCCATTTAAGCTCTTCACTGGTTAGCCAACCAAGACCTTGAATATAGCCACCCTCTATCTGCCCCCGATCGATAGCAGGGTTAATCGAATGCCCAACATCGTGCAAAATATCTGTACGCAATAATCGGGTTTCACCGGTAAGAGTATCTATGATGACTTCACTAACAGCTGCACCATTGGCAAAGTACAAAAACGGACTGCCACTTGCTGTTGTTCTGTCGTAGAAAATATTCGGCGTTTTATAAAACCCGGTAGCACTTAGCTGCACTCTCGCTAAATACGCTTCGTTTGCAAGCGCGGGCCATGTATAGTGTTGTTGCTTACTGCTCGCGTCTATCCCACTGACCACAACTTCATCGTTAAGGAACTGAATATTATGTTCCGAAACATTGTGTTTCTCAATCAGAAAATCTAACAGCCGTTGTTTGAGTTTATTCGCGGCATCCAACGCAGCCATACCATTTATATCGGTTCCCGAAGACGCCGCCGTTGGCGATGTATTTGGTACCTTATCTGTTCTGGTCGCGCTAATAGCCACCCTGTCTAAATGCATACCCAACGTGGTAGCGACCACCTGAGCCACCTTTACCATTAGACCCTGGCCCATTTCCGTGCCACCATGATTTAACATAACACTGCCATCATTATACAAATGCAACAAAGCACCACCTTGGTTCAGGTGGCTAACGGTAAACGAAATGCCGAATTTAACCGGCGTAAGTGCCAGCCCCTTTTTTAGAACCTGACTGTGTTGATTAAATTCACGTATGGCTATGCGACGTTTGCGATAGTTGGAAGTTGCTTCCAGTTCGTCAATAAGACGCGGCACTGAAAACGCATCTATTGTTTGTTTGTACGGCGTAATATTTCTGCTTCCAATATCATACAAATTACTTTTGCGTACATCGAGCGGATCAAGTTTCAATTTAAACGCAATAGCATCGATAACCGCTTCCGCTGCCATCATTCCTTGTGGCCCACCGAATCCTCGAAATGCAGTATTCGACACGGTGTTGGTTTTACAACGAATTCCATCGATTAACACATTCGGCAAGTAATAGGCGTTATCGCAGTGAAACATCGCTCTATCGACAATGGCATCCGAAAGATCAGGGGAATTACCACATTGTCCGGCTAGTACATGATGAACGCCGACGATAACGCCGTTGTTATCGAAACCCACTTCGTACTGGTTGTAAAACGGATGCCGTTTGCCGGTTAATATCATGTCTTGAGATCTTGATAATCGGCAGTTCACTGCACATTGATTTCGAACTGCAAACAAGGCTGCAAAAACACAGCACGCTGTTGCTTGAGTCTCTTTACCGCCAAACCCACCCCCCATACGACGCGTTTCAACAGTGACGCTGTGCATGGTCAACCCGAGTACACCTGCTACCAAATGCTGTGCTTCGGTGGGATTTTGATTAGAGGAATATACAGTTACACCACCTTGCTCTGTGGGTATCGCCAGTGCCACCTGCCCTTCAAGGTAAAAATGCTCCTGACCTCCAATATACATTTCTCCACTGATACGATGCGGAGCCGCATCTAAGGCCGCACTGACATCACCCCGCCTCATTTGATGCGGCGGCCGCACATAATGCTTTTGATGCAGCGCAGCTTTTAAAGTGAGTATCGGTTCGTGTTCGGTGTAAGTTATCGACGCTTTGCGAACAGCGATCTGTGCTTCTCGGTACGAACGAGCGGCCACCGCGAAGATCGCCTGCCCACAAAACTCCACCGTGGTGGATGTCAACAAGGGATCACCAGGGAAAACAGCGCCAATATCTTTTAAGTGGTGTAGATCTGATTCCTGCAAAACATCGACAACTCCTTCGCTACTTTTCACCGCCTGCAAGTCAATTGATTGTATTGCACCGGCGGCAATTTCAGCCATGCCAATAGCTACATGCAATTGCGCAGCTCTGGGAGGGATATCGTCTACATAGATTGCGCTGCCTGTTACATGGGCAGCAGCGCTATCGTGCTTTATGCCCTTACCTACCGACATGGTCTATTACCTGTGTGCGCACCGAAGGGCTATTGACGTTTAGCCAGCAGCGTTTAACCAAATTAGCAGCAACTCGTTGGCGATAAGTTGCGCTTGCTCTGGCATCGCTAATGGGTGAGAAGTCTTCGGCTAAGGCTTTCTGGACGTTGGCAAGTGAAGAATCATCCAGAACTTTACCCACTAGAGCTACTTCTGCATTTGTTGCTCGCTTGGGTACTTCTGCCATTCCGCCGAAGGCAATTCGCGCTTTACGGACAAGCCCTTCGTTTAACTCAAGACTAAAAACGCCACATACGGCAGATATGTCGTCGTCTAACCGTTTACTAATTTTATAAACAAAGGTTGTTGACCCTGCAACAGGGATAGGAATATGAATGCTTCTTATAAACTCATCGTTAGACAACGCTGTTTTTTTATAAGCAATGTAGAACTCTTCAAGCTTTAGCTGGCGAGACTGTTCACCACATTGAATACATAGACTGGCATCCATGGCTAACAATAACGGTGGCAGGTCTCCAATGGGAGATGCGTTTGCAATATTCCCGCCTATGGTTCCTTGGTTGCGTACTTGTTCAGAACCAAAACGCAACATCATCGCTTTACTATTCGGCACTATTTTTTGTAATGCGTCCATACAGCGGTTTAACGAAACTGCAGCTCCAATAACCAGCGTATCAGCACTTTCTTTAATGCCTATTAGCTCCGGCACGTTCTTCAAATACAGAACGGTATCGATACTCTTTTGAAATTGCGTTACTTCCAAACCTAAATCGGTGCCACCGGCTAACAATCTGGCTTCAGGATAGTTAATACGCAAGTTCGCCAGTTCACCTAGGGAGCTCGGTAAATAAAACCGAGCATCCATCGGGGGATTCTCAACAAGTGAGTTTAATTTTTTTATGGTGGCTAGTTCTGCCTGCTCAAATTGATCTGGCTTGTAGAGTTGTAAGGCACTCAGCGCAGCTCGACGAATAGGTGCATAGCCAGTACAACGGCATAAATTGCCACCCAGGTAGCGATCTATTAAGTGCAATAGTTCAGTCGGTGACTCGTTTATAGCATTGGCAGCTTCTGCTTTACCCAGCACAAGCGCTTGGCGGTTATGCACCAACGCAAACAAAGACATAATAAAACCCGGAGTGCAGAAACCACATTGCGAACCGTGCAGATCAACCATTGTCTGTTGAACCACATGCAGTTGCTTATTCTGAGCCAGTGCTTCAACGCTAATAAGTTGTTTTGCATGCAAGGAACCCACAAACGCAATACAACTGTTTATTGAAAAATAGTTTAATGTTGCCGTGCCATCAGTTGCAGGCTCAGCAACAACCACCGTGCAAGCACCACAATCGCCAGTGCCACAACCCTCTTTGGTACCGGTTTGTGCGGCATGCTCTCGAAGCCACTCTAAAACTGTGGTATCAGCCCGACTCTGCTCTAGCGTAATAACTTCGTTATGGTATAAAAATCGTATCATGAGCCGCCAACAAATAAATCGGTCTTAGAAAACGTCGTTACATCAATAAGACCAATATCCGAAATACGTAATTCGGGAATAACAACCAAAGCAAGCAGCGAATGCTGCATATAGGCATTGTTTAGATCACAGCCGCAGGTTTGCATTGCTTCAACCATGCTCTGCGCTTTTTGTGCAACCGATTCTGCTCGCTCATCCGACATCAAACCTGCTATTGGCAATTCTATCAACGCGAGCTGCTCACCGTCTGCGTAAACAGTTACACCACCACCAACATCGCCTAACTTGTTAACGGCTAAGGCCATTTGTTCATGGCAGGTACCAACAACAATCATGTGATGTGAGTCGTGCGCAACCGTAGAAGCAACCGCACAAGGAACAGTGTACTTAAATCCCGATACAAAGCCGTTGACAACATTGCCTGTAGCGCGATGTCTTTCCACCAGCGCAATCTGACAAATATCGTTAGACAGATCCATGCCAACCAATGAGTTCTCAACAGTTAAAGTGGCTTGTAAGGCTTTAGTGGGTGCTTGGTTTTCGATAACACCGATAACGCGCACATCAACACTACCGCTCTGTTGCCCTTCAGGTGCAGCTATCTGAAAATCCTGGGCCTGATACCGTTTGCCCAAATGCACGGTATTTTTAGCACTGTCTGGGTAATGAGCCGCTGGAATATCGCATTGCAGTTGCGCATTTTCAGCCAATACTTCGCCCCTAGCGATCACCATATCGATAGGCAAAGTGGCTAAATCGCTACTGATAATAATATCGGCTAATCGCCCCGGACTGATTGAACCCAGCTCGCGCTCCAAACCAAAATGTTGTGCTGTATTCAAGGTTGCCATCTGAATGGCAGTTATGGGTTTCAGGCCCTGCGCAATAGCATGCCGGACTACTCGGTTCATATGCCCGTCGTTAACCAAGGTGCCGGAGTGTGAATCGTCGGTGCACAAAATAAAATTTCGAGAGTCGAGCCCAAGTTCGGTTATCGCTTTAACTTGCGGCGCAACGTCATACCATGCTGAACCCAATCGGAGCATGGCCCGCATGCCTTGTCGCACTCGGGCAACAGCATCTTCCAAACAAGTGCCTTCATGATCATCGGCTGGTCCACCAGCAACATAACCATGGAAGGCTCTACCTAAATCGGGAGAAGCATAATGACCACCCACTGTTTTATTGGCCAATTGTGCAGCAGCAATTTCGCCGAGCATGGTTTCGTCGCAGGCTGCAACACCGGGAAAATTCATGACTTCACCCAAACCAATAATATTGGGCCACGACATCGCATGATTAACTTCGGCAACTCCGATTTGCGCGCCTGCATTTTCGAGCCCGGGGGCTGACGGCACACAACTGGGCATTTGAACAAATACATTGATGGGCATTTGCACGGCTTCATCGTGCATCAATTTGACACCCGGCAAACCGAGCACATTGCCGATTTCATGCGGGTCAATAAACATTGACGTGGTGCCATGAGGAACGACGGCGCGGGTAAATTCGGTTACCGTAACCATACCGCTTTCAACATGCATATGAGCATCGCACAGGCCGGGCACCAGATAACGGTCAGCGGCCTCGATAATTTGGGTTTTACTACCTTCAGTATGGGCGGCATCCGGGCCAACGTAGGCGATTCGACCATCAACAATGGCAATATCAGTATTCGGGATAATTTCGCCGGAATACACGTTAACCCATCGGCCTGAACGAATAACCGTATCAGCTGGGGTTCGCCCCATGGCGACATCAATGAGCTTTTTAGCGTTTTCGGCCCACGGTTTCACTTGTTGCATGATCGTATACCCCAATTGTTTACGCACAGGCTCAGCAGTTATTGATACACAGCGCAAATATGGCCAGAAAAGTGCACTGAGCTTAACCCTTAATGACGTCTAGGTCCGGTATACTTGCGGGTTTCGCACCGCAAACCCTCAGCAAGTAACGGGCAGCATTATCAATTGGCGCACTTTAGTCGCGCAGCAGGACAAACCCTTGATCCAGAAACTACGCAACATAGCAATCATAGCCCATGTTGACCACGGCAAAACGACCTTGGTTGACAAGTTGTTACAGCAATCGGGCACATTAGACTCACGCTTGGCGCCAACCGAACGCTTGATGGACTCCAACGCCATCGAAAAAGAGCGCGGCATTACCATTTTGGCAAAAAATACCGCCATTAAATGGAACGACTACCGTATCAACATTGTTGACACGCCGGGACACGCCGATTTCGGTGGTGAAGTGGAACGCGTACTCAGCATGGTAGATTCAGTTCTGCTGCTGGTTGATGCCGCAGAAGGCCCAATGCCGCAAACCCGATTTGTAACGCAAAAGGCGTTTGCAATGGGATTTCGACCCATTGTGGTTATTAACAAAATTGATCGTGAAGGCGCTCGACCTAGCTGGGCACTCGACCAAACTTTCGAATTATTCGACAACTTGGGCGCAACCGATGAGCAGTTAGACTTCCCGGTTATCTATGCTTCAGCTATCAATGGCTTCTCTGGCGTAGACCCAAGCGTATCCGAAGGCGACATGACGCCTTTATTTGAAACCATCATCGAAGAAGTACCAGCACCCGATGTCGATACCGATGGGCCGTTCCAAATGCAAATTTCATCGCTCGATTACAACAGCTACGTTGGTGTTATTGGCATCGCGCGCATCAAGCGCGGCAGGCTAACGCCAAACCAGCAAGTTAAAGTGGTCGACGTTGAAGGCAAAATTCGCTCAGCGAAAATTTTACAAGTTCTTGGCTTTCATGGATTAGAGCGTATCGAAACTGATATGGCACAAGCCGGCGACATCGTTTGCATAACCGGTATCGACAAACTGCACATATCAGACACCCTCTGCGATCCCAACCACGTTGAAGCCTTGCCAGCGCTAAGCGTTGATGAGCCAACCATCAGCATGATGTTCCAACCTAACTCTTCCCCGTTTGCGGGTAAAGAAGGCAAGTACGTTACCAGTCGTAACATCTGGGACCGACTGCAAACTGAGCTACTCCACAATGTAGCTTTGCGGGTTGAGCGAACTGAAATGAGCGAAACATTCAAAGTCTCGGGTCGTGGTGAATTGCATTTATCGGTACTGATCGAAAACATGCGCCGTGAAGGCTATGAGTTGGGTGTGGGCCGACCCGTTGTTATCACACGCGAAGTTGATGGCAAAATAGAAGAGCCGTTCGAGCAAATTACGATTGATGTCGAAGAAAAGCATCAAGGCACCATCATGGAGAAAATGGGTGAGCGCCGTGCAGATTTGAAGGATATGGTTCCCGACGGTAAGGGCCGGGTTCGTCTTGACTACATTGCGCCAGCTCGAGGCATGATTGGTTTCAGAACTGAATTTCTAACAGCCACTTCAGGCTCTGGTTTGATTTACAGCGTTTTCGATCACTACGGACCAAAACTGAATTTCAGTGTTGGGCAACGTCGTAATGGCGTGCTAATTTCTAACGGACAGGGTAAAGCGCTTGGCTTTGCATTGTGGAATTTACAAGAACGTGGCCGTTTAATTACCAGCGCGAACGATATCGTGTACGAAGGTCAGATCATTGGTATTCATTCACGCGATAACGATTTAACCGTGAACTGCCTTAAGGGCAAACAGTTAACCAACGTTCGTGCATCAGGTACTGATGAAAACATCGTGCTGACGCCACCGATCATCATGACCTTAGAACAAGCGCTGGAATTTATCGATGACGACGAACTGGTTGAAGTTACGCCAGAATCAATCCGAATTCGCAAAAAGCATTTAACTGAAAACGAGCGCAAACGCAATTCGCGACAGGCAAAAGCCAGCTAGTTAAATCAAAACACTGAGCACGCTCCAAACTTGTGTGCGTGCTCAGCATCACTTCACGATTTCGACGCAACTAACGCGACCACCTGCGCTGCCAAATAAGCTTTGGTTTGCATTTCAGTTAGCCGGCTAGCTGCTCTTACAAATTCAAATTCGAGTTTTTTCCCTGTATATAAAGCGTCTGGCGCAGCTGCTGCTGAAACAATCAGTTTCACATTGCGATCATAAAACTCATCAACCAAATTGACCAAGCGTCGCGCAGCGTCGTTGTCGTCGTCGTTCATGATAGGAATGTCGCTGATCATCACCGTATGATAAGTGCTCGCTATTTCAATATAGTCATCGGTGGATCGCGCGGTTTTAAACAGAACATCAAAATGAAACCAGACTAGATCGGTCGATTTCTCAATAACCGGTAAGTCGCGTTGATTGATGGTTAGCATCCGTTCTGTACTGTCGGCACCTACTTTCAAACGTGAATAATGCGTTTTCATCGCCGCCAGCGTGGCATCGTCTGCCACTCCCTGCACATACTCACCAACAAGATACGTGGACTCTTTTTGTAAAAGTCTTAAGCGGTAGTCTGTGGTACCACACATTTCATAAACCAAGGTATGCTTTTTTATTTGTTCTATCGCAGGTAGAAAACGCGAACGTTGCAATCCATCTTTATACAAATTATCTGGCTCGATATTTGAGGTAGTCACCAAGCAAACACCACGATCAAACAGCTCAGTTAGCAAAGTGCCCAATAGCATGGCATCGGTGATGTCGTTAACATGAATTTCATCAAGCAACAGCAAGCGGGCTTTACTGGCCCATTTATCCGCTACCAACGGTATCGGGTTTTCAACCTGCCCTAGTTCGGTTAGGTCTTCATGGATGCGGCGCATGAAGTGATGGAAGTGCAAACGGGTTTTGTCTTTAAACGATACGTTTTCGAAAAACATATCGCAAAGATGTGTTTTCCCCCGACCGACGCCACCCCACAGATACAAGCCATCCACCTTTTCAATTGGCGTTTTAGTTCGCTTGAATAGTTTTTTGAAAAAGCTTGTTGATTCGGCGGAGAACGGGCCTCGGTTTGCAAGCGCAACCGCGATTGCATCAAGCTTTTGCATAACATCGTGCTGTTCCTGATCAGCACTGAGTGAGCCGTCTTCAACCGCTCGTTGGTAATGCGCAAGAGGGCCCACGATTGACCTAGCGGATACTGCTTAAGCCATTATTAGCTCGAATAGCTCTTAAGGCTTCTTTCTGGCGCACCAACACATAGTGATGCAAAGCCTCGGTTTCATCCACTGACAATTCAACAAACCGACAAAACAACTCATCGTTTTTATCTTCAGTCGTTACATCGACGTAGCCCTTTATTGAGCGCTTCATGGTTGGAAGGTCAAGCGTGAACGGGTATCGACTACCCGATGTTATCGATTCAGACGTGGTGGCAAAACCTGCCGCACTAATGTCCAGAATACGCGTTAACGCACCGTCAAGCTGCAAAATAACGGGTTCATCAGGGTTCGGTACTACCGAGTAAGCCTTACGACCGGAAGAAGGCGCGCTAACCGTAATGTCACTCATATCAGCGTTTAACCACGCAAACCATAAGGTACGAGTGAATTGAGCCTGGCTCTTAGTCGC
>CALDTX010000089.1 GCA_937923565.1 uncultured Granulosicoccaceae bacterium
CTACGTATAAACCAATCACCTGAAATTGATGTGGCCCGGCTCTTAACAGCAGGAATTGTTTTACCAAGACTTTAAAGCTGGCTTCGCTACTGGGAAACAGGGGATAAACTTTTTGAGTGAAAGGATCAACGAAATTCATCACCGTAAAGGCATCTATAAACGGCAACATGTTTAAGCAGAATATCAACACGATCATCGTAATGTTCATGCGATATAACAACGAGGCACGATCAACTATTTTCCAGCCAACATCCTTAAACCCTTTTTCTCGAATACGGCGCATATACACCATGCCCATAACGATACCCGACAAGGTAACAAAACCTTCAGCGCTGGAAATAACGCCAAAACGTTCCCATACCAAATAACTGTAAACCGAAAAATATTCCATGTGTACGGTTATCACGATCAGCATAATCATGCCACGCAAGTAGTCTATGCGTAGGTCGCGGGTTCCTGTTACTGCAGGATAGGCAAGATCTTTCGATCCAACGCCAGCGTCACCTAAAGCCGTATCGGCCATAGTTGCGTTCATAGGCAGGTCCATGTATGTGGAGCGTGTGGAAAAACTTATTACGTTAAGGATGTCGGCGATGCCGGAATGTTTCTTGATTCTGCGGGGTTACAAACAAGGGTATCTGGTCACTCATATTGTTGGGCATGAGCAAGACACAGCGCATTAAAGCCGTGTATTTTCAGTTTGAGCGAAAAATGTCAGTCAGTGGATTAGCGTTTCGATGAAACGTCATTCAGCCGTGCTTCTAACTTTTCTTTTGTGTTTTGTCGGTATCGCTGGACGCAGCTTTTTGAGCAATAGAGCATAGATTGCCAGCTTTGCCCAACTCCCTCAATTTTTCTATATTACGTTCAGGTATGGACTCTACATCGGGATAATGCGCCACCGCCTTAGCAACCGCAGATTCACGCAGCAAATGCAACATAGGGTACGGAGACCGGTTAGTGTAATTGGCTGGATCATCCGCTGGCTCCCCGTCAAATTGGTAGTTTGGGTGAAACGTTGCAATTTGAATTTGCCCAACGAGATCTAACTGTTCCAGAAGCCCGTCTGCCATTGCGGCCAGATCCAGAAACTCATCGAAATCTGAAAAACTGTGTGCCAGTACCAATAACGTGGTGTGGAAATCATCTTTTTCGGCCAGATCCAACAGTTCAGATGCCAGTACTTTAAGGCACTGTTCTAAATCAGTACCATTATAACAATGCACCCGAATACCCGACCTATCGCGTACTGATTCAGCAAACGGACACAGGTTTAAGCTAATGACAAAATCGCTTACCCATGTTCTGGTTTCAGCTTCAATTTTGCTGTTGCGATCTATCAAAGTGCCGTTCGAATGCTGTTGAGTCGTCAATGGATTGCGTATACTCTTGAAATAAGTTGTTGATAGTGCGAGATCTGAAACGCGTTTTCGCGAACCGACCTACCATCGCCTTTTTTAGTTTAAACCAATTTTTAAAAAACGGTCATTTAACGAGCCTTTACTATGAACCCGGAACTTGAGCTTCTACACCCTTACCCGTTTGAGAAAATCCGGGTTCTGCTCAACGGCCTGAACCCGGCCGATAAAACCGCTATAGCGCTGTCAATTGGCGAACCTAAGCATGCGGCGCCTCAGTTTGTGCTCGACGCAATAAACGAGAACCTTCGCGGTGTTGAGATCTACCCCAGCACGCGTGGTACGGAGCAGTTTCGTGAAGCTATTGCAAACTGGCTGGTCAAACGTTTCAAGCTCGACGATGCTAAACAGCTTGCTCAACAAAACATCCTACCGGTAAACGGTACACGTGAAGCACTGTTTGCAATTGCACAATGTGTGTTGGACCGGACGGCTAAGCATAAGAAAGTGTTGATGCCTAACCCGTTTTATCAAATTTACGAGGGTGCCACACTACTCGCCGGATGCGAGCCGAGTTTTTACGCTATTAGCAACGACGCAGATGCCGACATTACCCATATCAGCGACGAACAATACGCACAGTGCCAAATGATTTATTTGTGCAATCCAGGCAACCCAACAGGCAGTGTGCTTTCACAAGCAGCCCTACAAACCTTGATTGAAAAAGCAGAAAAATATAATTTTGTTGTTGTCAGTGATGAATGTTACAGCGAGATTTACCGCACTCACGCACAACCACCCTGTGGATTGCTGGAAGCCGCACATGCCATGGGAAACACAGCGTATAAACACTGCATTGCATTTCATAGCTTATCAAAGCGTTCTAATTTACCCGGACTACGCTCGGGCTTTATTGCAGGCGATACAGAACTTGTGCATCAGTTTTTACAGTACAGAACCTATCACGGTTGTTCGATGTCGCCACCTGTACAAGCTGCCAGCACAGTAGCCTGGCAAGACGAATCTCACGTAGAGGCAAACCGTTTAGCTTACGATCAAAAATACGCAGCCGTTGTGCCGAAGCTTCAACAAGTGCTGACTGTGTCTGAGCCAAATGCCGGGTTTTATCTTTGGCCCGAACTACCCATAGACGACAAAGATTTCACCAAAAAAATGTTTGCTGAGCAGAATGTCGCGGTTGTGCCAGGCAGTTATCTGGGCCGAAACCAAAACCAGCACAATCCCGGTGCCTTCCACACGCGCCTAGCGCTGGTGGCCCCACTGGCGCAATGCATCGAGGCGGCTGATCGAATTGTCGAGTGTTTAACAAGCAAATGATGCTGTGCCAGCGTTAAACGAGCCGGTATACTCGGTGCCTATCGACAGTGCATATTGGTTTCCCGCTTCGGTTTGATGGCGATGCCGCTTGAAACAGTGCCTGTCTCCCAATACACTACGCAATCTATTTTGGAGACAACTTAAAAATGAGCGATTTGGAAGCCACCATTAACGCAGCTTGGGAAGAACGAGCAGAAATCTCTCCCGGCTCTGCCAGCGACGACGTAAAACAAGCTGTCAGCCAAGCCATCGACATGCTTGACAGTGGCAAAGCGCGTGTTGCAGAGCCAAAAGGTGTGGGCGAATGGCAGGTAAACGAATGGCTGAAAAAGGCAGTGTTGTTATCGTTCCGCTTACGCGACAACGAAGTTATGAGCGCTGGCGGTTTCACGCAGTTCTACGACAAGGTACCGTCCAAATTCACCGACATGAGTGCTGAGCAATTCAATGCATCGGGCGTTCGGGTTGTACCACCTGCTGTGGCACGCAAAGGCAGCTTCGTTGCCGCCAACACCGTGCTGATGCCCTCTTATGTCAATATCGGGGCTTACGTTGATTCAGGCACCATGGTTGACACTTGGGCAACTGTGGGCTCTTGTGCTCAGATTGGTAAAAACGTTCACTTATCTGGCGGCGTTGGTATTGGTGGCGTGCTAGAACCACTACAGGCCTCCCCAACCATCATCGAAGACAACTGCTTTATCGGTGCTCGCTCTGAAATAGTTGAAGGCGTTATCGTTGAACAAGGCGCTGTTATTTCCATGGGCGTGTACATCGGTCAAAGCACCCGTATTTACGATCGTGAGAAAGACGAAGTCAGCTATGGTCGTGTACCTGCAGGCTCTGTGGTTGTGTCGGGTAATCTGCCCTCCGACAACGGTAAGTACAGCCTTTATTGTGCTGTCATTGTTAAACGCGTTGACGAAAAAACACGCAGTAAAGTTGGTATTAACGAGCTATTAAGAGTCGTCGACTAATGCCAATCATCGTTTACGGAATACCTAATTGCGATACCGTAAAAAAAGCACGCCGTTGGCTCGATGCCAACGGTGTGGAATACACCTTCCACAACTACAAACAATCGGGTATTGATGAAAAAAACCTAAAGCAATGGTGCAAGGTTTTTGGCTGGGAGACGGTTCTTAATAAGCGCGGCACCACTTGGCGCAAACTGCCCGACAACATCAAAAACAATATCGATGAAGCCAGCGCTATAGAGCTGATGCAGGAACAAACCAGTTTAATTAAACGGCCTGTTGTCAGCCAGGGTACAACTTTATTGATTGGGTTTAAAGAGGCGGACTACGAGCAAGCCTTGCAAACTGGCCCCTAACGCTACTGACACAACACCATAAAAAAAACGACATGATCATCCGTATTTTTGCCAATGGCTACTTCAACAGCGTTTTAGCTTTACATGATTTTTAAGAATATTTCTGTTATGCATTAACGTGTAAATATCCACAGCATCAAGCAATCGATCAATGCGTTTGGTCGTATTCCACGTTCGTCTGAACAAACGACAGATCTTTGCGCGCAACATCGCTAAGGTATGATTGATACTGAACAAAGGGTCGAAACCGGTTTTCTTGAGTTCTCCTTGTCCGCTAATTGAACCCTTTATACTTTTATAGCATGTATGTTCAGAACCGGGAAAATACGCTTTTACGACACGCGGATAATCTTTGTGTTGATCCGATGCGATATGCGTGACATCTGGTACGCAGCAGGCTAGTTTTGCAAACAGTTGCGCTCTTGCTTTCCTTGAAAGATCCGGTCGTTTA
>CALDTX010000090.1 GCA_937923565.1 uncultured Granulosicoccaceae bacterium
GTTTGCCATTGTGTGGCTCGCATGGTTTGCGAAGCTTCTTCCATTGAAGGGCTAACGCCTTCAACAACGCCAATCATCACCAGGAACGCGATCGGCGTAAACGACAGCAGTTGAGAAATATAAACACCGGTAAACCCGTAAAGCCATCGAGACTTTTCAATATCGAACAGCTCATAGGCCCACTCAGTGACAACACCAGCACGGCCGAACAACAGAATTAGCGCAAGCCCTATAACAAACGGCGGCGTTATGATCGGCAAAACCGTTAGCAGCCGTAACAAACGCTTTGCCCGGAATCGGCTTCGCGTTGCAATCAGTGCAAACGCCAACCCAAGCAGTGTTGTGCCCATGCCGGTCATAATGGCAAGGAACACAGAATTGATGGCTGGCCCGCAAACTTCACCGCCAACTAAGCAGCTAATACCCCAAACGTCTGAAGAAAAGAACCGGCCAAAGAACCGTGCAGCGCCATAGCCGCCGTCACCGGTTTCAAACGCCGAAACCAACACATGAGCAATGGGAAAGAAAACAAAGACTGCAACCAACGCTACAATGGTTCCAATAAGGCCAATAACAAAACTATCGGCACTGGCCTTTTTAATACCCGTTATGCCACTCGTTAACAGGTATAAAAATGAAACAAGCAGCGCTAAGGCACCAGCCCCAAAACCTGCCTGACCATTAGCCGCAGCACCCGCTCCCAGAAACGATTCAAACAACCTGGGCCCGTTTAGCCCAATCACAAACCCTTGCAGTAAAAGAAAACCTGCACCGATTACGCTTACGGCTATCAATGCACGAGAAAATTGGACTCTAGTTAGCGGCAAAGCAACAACAGCAAAAGCTGCAAACATTGCCAACAGCGGCGGTAGCAACCACCAATGCGAGTGCCTGAAAATTAACGTTAAAGCCGATGGGTACTCCGGGTCATTAACACCGGTAATCCAGGTGAATGTCCAGAATCCATCTTCCTGTGCATACCAAGGAAGCAGGCACAGTCCAACAGCTCCAATAAGAAGCCAAAGCAAGCTTGTATTCTTCATGATTGTCCGACAGGGTTTACAGGTGACTTAAACGATCCGGTTGCGCCGTGCACAAAACACAGCGCAACCTAAGCAGAACTGGTTAGTTCTTAGGGGCGTTTTTAACTTCAGCATCCCAGCGGGATAGAAGACGTTCGCGGGTATCGGTAGAACCGTAGGTGGCGAAGTCGTAGTCGATAAGTTTGATCGATGCAAGATCAGGAGACTCGGGCGCTACCGACGACTTACTGTTTGAAGGCACCTGATAAGACTTCACTTCAACGGATCGCGATTGCGTGGCTGGGTCTAAGGCATACTCAACCCACTGCTTCGCCGAATCCAGATTTTTCGCCTTATCAATAATACTGACCGCACCAACTTCATAACCCGTACCTTCACAAGGCGCAACAATCTTCAATGGAAAACCACTGGAAGCAAGCTTTACCATATCGTGCATAAAGCCAATAGAAATTGCTGTTTCACCACGAGCTGCGGCTTTACTTGGCGCAGAACCCGACTTCGTATACTGATTGACATTTTTACCAATGTCTGCAAGCAAGGTGAATGCTTCTTCTTCACCAAACAATTGCACAAACGTGGCAAGCTCAGTGTAAGCCGTGCCCGAACTGTTCGGATTCGCTACTTGAATTTCACCGGCGTATTGCACGTCGGCTAAATCTTTCCAACAAGCAGGGGCTTCTAAATTCTTTTCGGCGATTAGCTCGCTGTTATAAGCCAGACCAAGCGCACCAGCATAAATACCAACCGTTTTACCTTCGGAAATGTCAGACATATTGACAGCCCAACCCAGTAAATCAGAAGTATCAACACCCGACGGTTGGGTTAAGCCTTCTGCGGCAGCTATTAAATGCGGGTCGCCTGTACCACCCCACCAAACATCGATTTTTGGGTTTTTTGATTCGGCCCGAATTTGGGCAAGCGTTTCGCCGGTACTCTTTCTTACCATGGCAACGTCGATGCCTGTTTGTGCCTCAAAGCCTTCGACCATGAGATCACACCAAGGCTGTTCAGCGCTGCAAACTAAGTTGAGTTTTTCCGCAGCCATCACTGACTGACCGGGTACTGCCAAGCTAAATAGTGTTATTCCAAGTGCTGTGTATTTTTTCATAATATCCTCAAGAACTACCGTTGCATGAATTGCGGGCACGTATTCGATGCGCCGGTGGAATTATGTGTCGATCGCATTATCGATTACTATTGACAGAATGACAGCAAAGTTTCATTTATTTCAAACACGTCTTGCTCAGAGCCTATAACTGGCTTATGTTACTTTTGTTACATTTATTACAAATCGAATTTACGCACTAAAGCCACAAAAGTAGATCACATTCTTCAATTTCGTTTTGGGTTTAACAAAGCAATCTGCGATACTACCGAGCACACAAAGAAGTCAGCCATCCAATTTTTGCGAAGTAAACCCATTGTCAGCCAAAGTTCAGCACATAGCGGTTATCGATGACGACCCATTAGTTCGTACGGCAATTGCGAGCTTGCTCAACGAGCACGGCTATGAACCACATACATTTGCAAACCGCGAAGCACTGCTTAATCACCGTGGTGAAAAGTTCGACCTCTACCTGATTGATCTTCGCCTGGTTAATGAGAGCGGTTTAGACATTGCTCGGGAAATACATCAAACTGATCAAACACCCGTGATAATGCTCAGCGGCGTAGGTGATGAAATAGACAAAGCCATCGGGCTTGAAGCCGGTGCCGACGACTTCGTATCCAAGCCTTTTAATGCTCGCGAACTTATTGCACGTATAAGAGCACTGCTTCGCCGAAATCAAATTACCAAAAGCAAATCAAACCCGGCAGTAGACAGCGACAACGCCATTCACTTTGGACGCTTCACTGTTAACTTTGCTCATCGGCAATTAATTGATGAT
Organism: uncultured Granulosicoccaceae bacterium; assembly: GCA_937923565.1. GTDB lineage: Bacteria > Pseudomonadota > Gammaproteobacteria > Granulosicoccales > Granulosicoccaceae > Granulosicoccus. The sequence continues at coordinate 2,933 of CALDTX010000090.1, forward strand.
CAAGATAGAGAAATACCGCTAACCAATGCCGAGTTCAGATTACTTGAGTACCTGATGACTCACCACGACCGCATTATTGATCGAACAGAATTACTCACCCACCTTGGGGGTGATCTTTCGCAATACGTTGATCGAACCATCGATGTCATGATTTTACGTCTTAGAGGCAAAATTGAAGCCTCACCCTCCCGACCAATCCACATTCAAACACGCCGGGGAAAGGGTTACGTTTTTGTGTTGTCGCCAAATTCAAACAGACAATAGCATCGGCTATTAACAACACGATGCTAAAATCCAATTCCATAAAATTTAGACTTTTGCTCGCAGTTGCCGCATTAGCATTATCAACCTTAATTATTGGATTGGCTTCGTGGTATTGGCTATCGCGCTCTAACGCAATACTCGAGGAATTACACAGCACCACCTTATACGAGGTGAACCGCTCTCACGAGCTCACTAAACAAAGCGCATTATTCACAACAACCGCACCCTACTTACTCAACTTAAGCTCATCCTACCTGGTGCAATCGGAGGGGAATAAATTACTTCGCTCAATTGATACCACCATTGAGTCTTGGGAGTCGCGTGAAGTGGCTTTTGAGTCAAATGCTCAGCAATCCTCTGCAATTCTTAAAACGCTTGCGGATATGCGCCAGCAAATTGAAGCGCTAATCAGTCAGTCTCAGGTTTTATCCAACCAAGATGACAGAACGCGATTACACACCGCCGAGCTATCCAAACTGGACAAACAGCTTGCACAGGTTTTATCGAACAACCTAGCACAAGATCAGATAGCCACAGTTCGCCAAGCACAGTTAGCCGTGCATAAATTGGTAACTGCCTCTAATGCCAGCAGCCTACTTAGCCTGGGTGAATACCAACGCGAGTTTCTGAACCTAAGCGCCGACAGTCATTACGAACTAAGCCCAAACGGCGTTCAGGAAACGATCAAGAAAGCCTACACACTGGCACAAGGCCCGGAAGGCTTGTTCCAAACTCGGTTCAACGCATTGCAACATAAAGTGTCGGCGCACAGACTGTTAGGAAGAATTAGCGCTAAGGCGAACGATCTTAATGTACAAGTGCTCAGCCTCATTGAACAGTCAGAATTTGAAATAGCAAGACGCCGCGAAGAAACAACAGCAAACATACAATATGCAAAAATTCTTGTGGCTCTGTTTGGCATTGGTAGCGTTGTACTCTCGTTACTGTCTGCCTTCTATATATCCGGATACATCATAAAACGGCTCAATGACATCACAACCACGATGACCGGATTGGCCAGTGGCGATCTATCCATTGGCACCTCCCGCAACATAGAACGCCATGATGAGCTTGGTGCGCTGCAACAAGCGTTTAACGTTTTCCATGCAAATGCCATTGAGCACAACAAACTACACACAGAGCACATTCAAAAATCAGCCCTATTAGAATCAACGTTCAACAATATATCTGATGGTGTTGCAATCACCAATGCAGAGGGAAAGCTATTAGCGTTAAACCCAAAACTGAATCAACTACTGGCACAGTTCGGTAGTAAAACTGAGGCAACAATCGGATGCACGCTGTCTGAGAAAGTTGAAGCAGTATCCAGTGGATTACCCGACTCACAAAACAGAGCACAGAACACCGCCTACCGGGAACTGCGAACTGCTCTGGGTCATGTACTAGAAATACGCACCAGCCTGCTACCCGACAACGGCTCAGTCTGGTTGTTTTCAGACACCACACAACGGCGAAGAGTTGAAGAGCGCCTGCAACACTTCCAACGCCTGGAAAGCCTTGGGCAGCTCACCGGCGAAGTGGCGCATGATGTCAACAACGTACTAAGCGCAGTTAAGGCAACGCTGCCCGCAATACTCTTGCGCAGACAGAATGAATCAGAGCATAGGTTGGCCGTGGAGCAGATCGAAGAAGCCGTGGACATGGGTAACTCACTTACACATCGCTTACTGGCCTTCGCTAAAAAACAAAGGCTAGAGCCAAAGTACATAGAAATAAACGAACTCGTGAATGGTGTCAGCGACTTAATATCGCTGAGCTTGGGCAACCACATCACTTTAACCATCGTTAATAGCGAAGAACGCCTTGTTACCTACATCGACCCACTACAGCTAGAAAGCGCCTTGCTAAACTTGTGCATGAATAGCGCCCATGCCATCAACGGCTACGGAACTATAGCTTTAATTCTTGAGCAATCTGACGACAACAGACTGCTTATTCACGTCAAAGATGACGGTTGCGGTATGAACAATGAAACCCTAACCCGGGCAGTAGAACCGTTCTATTCAACGCGAAGAGGCAGTAGCGGCACCGGCTTGGGTTTAAGTATTGTTTATGGATTCGTAAAGCAATCTGGCGGCGATTTACAAATAAAGAGCACAGAGGGTACTGGCACCACCGTGACATTGTCATTACAACGCTTTGCTGATGAATCTGCCGATGCTTCTGCCGATGAGCTTGCCGGTCAAACAAAAACATCAAACCGTAGCGCAACGCCAAAACAAACCGTGTTAATTGTTGAAGACGACACCGACACACTGGAAAGAGCTATTATCCTGTTCGAAAGTGCGGGATATCAAACAACAAAAGCCAATAGCTATGAAGCAGCTAAGCGCATGCTAAGCAAAAACACAAGGTACTCACTACTGTTTACTGATCTGCACTTAGGTATCGGTCAGAACGGCTGGGCGCTGGCCAAGCTGTGTTTAGAGCAACACTTGGTAAAACAGGTTATCGTAGCGTCTGGTCGTGCCGCTGATTTGTCAAAGCCGCCCTTTGCCTTATCGACCAACTGCAAAACACTTGCAAAACCTTATAGTGCGCAAGATATCTTTCAGTTAACTTAAATAGTCACTCAGGTTTTGCACTTCAGCCTCTGTTAAAAACAGGCCTTTTTTGCTGCGTCGCCATAAAATATCTTCAGCCGTTTTTGCCCATTCTTGCTTAACCAGATAGTCCACTTCCTTCTGATACAAAGGCCCACCAAAGTGCTGGCCCATCTTTTCATAAGAATCGGCGTCACCCAATAGTTCATTAACTAAAGTGCCGTAGTTGCGAGTGTAGTCTTGTACTATCTTTGCATCCAACCAGGGATAACGTTGTTGAGTTTCAGACACTAGCGCCTCGTACTCGTCTGGATCGAAGTCACCTCCCGGTAAGTGCGCAGTCGCCGTCCAAACCGACCCCGAATGCCCCAAGGTTTCGCACAACATATCAACTACCTGCTCAGAAAGCTTTCTGTAGGTAGTAATTTTTCCACCATACACCGAGAGCACAGGCGCACCTTTACGTGTGTCTAAATCTAACTTGTAATCACGCGTTACTTTCGATGCGTTTTCTGACGCGTCATCATACAAAGGACGCACACCACTGTAAGACCAAACCACATCGTCAGGCGTAACCGATTGGTTGAAATATTGATTCGCGTTATCGCAGATGTATTGAATTTCCGCCGCATCTATCGACTGCTTACCCGGCTCTTCACCCACCTCAACGTCCGTGGTGCCCAACAAAGTGAAGTCATTTTCATAAGGCACTGCGAAAATGATGCGATTATCCGCATTTTGAAAAATATACGTGTAAGGATGATCAAACATTTTAGGCACCACAATGTGGCTGCCTTTCACCAAGCGCACACCGTGCTTAGAATCGTGCTCTTCATCAAGATCGAGTGTTTTTTCAACCCAAGGCCCGGATGCGTTTACGATTGCGCGGGCGCTAACGGTGGAGCGCGACTGAGATACTTCATCGAGTAAATGTGCAGTCCACTGCCCTTCACCACGCACAATGTCAGTGACTCGAGTACGCGTTTTAATCATTGCACCACGGGCTTGCGCATCCATGGCATTCAACACAACCAGCCGTGCATCCTGCACCCAGCAATCTGAATATTCAAAAGCGTGGGTGTAACTACTTTGCAAAGCTGCGCCCGATGCATGAGCATTGAGTTTTACCGAATGCGATGCCGGCAAACGTTTTCTACCGCCAATGTGATCGTACAGAAACAAGCCCAGACGGATTAACCAGCGAGGCCGTAATTTTTGATGATGCGGCAAAATAAAGCGCATGGGCCAAATAATATGGGGGGCCGCCTCTAACAGCAGCTCACGTTCCTGCAAAGCATGGCGAACCAGCATAAAGTCGTAATGCTCCAAATAGCGCAGCCCGCCATGAATCAGCTTGGTGCTGGCAGACGATGTATGCTCCGCTAAATCATCCTTTTCGCACAGCAACACAGACAAACCGCGCCCTGCCGCATCCCGAGCGATGCCCACACCGTTGATTCCGCCGCCAATTACAACCAGGTCGTAGTCCGTGCTCTGTTCAGGCGCTTTTTCATTCATAGTTGAATTTTAGCCACATAAGTTCGTTTTTTGCGTTAAATGAATAATAAATGAATACCAAACGAAAGCAAAGGCATTATAATGAAGAAAATCGATCAACAATAGGCCGTTTAGCTGCGTTTTAAACTCAGAACTGCAATTTACGCGCTAAAGTACGAATTAAAACGTCGTTTGGCTCAACATTTCGCCTGATCATTATAGTTGCGAGCACTCGTCCGCGGCTGGATCAGCAGAACTCAGCTAACGCGGTCGAACCAATTTGTTAACGCACTAACTTCAGCTTCAAGCCAACAGGAGTATCCATGTCAGAACCGCTATTGCTCAGCATCGACCAAGGCACCACCAGCTCACGCGCAATGCTGTTCGAAAAAGATGGCAGCACCTTCGCTGTTGCACAAAAAGAATTCCAACAAATTTTCCCGCAATCTGGCTGGGTTGAACACGATGCCGAGGAAATCTGGCAAACCACGCTCAGTGTGTGCCAACAGGTTATTCAACAAGCCGAACAGAAGAATCGCCGCATCGTATCCATTGGCATCACCAACCAGCGCGAAACCACGCTAATTTGGGATCGTCAAACCGGCAAACCAATACACAACGCTATCGTGTGGCAAGACAGACGCACCTCCGAGTACTGCAAAAAACTAAAAGACGCTGGCCACGAAGCCTCGCTCAATGCAAAAACCGGCTTACTGCTAGACCCTTATTTTTCAGGCACCAAAGTTAACTGGCTTCTTGATAACGTGGACGGTGCACGCGCAAAAGCTGAAAAAGGTGAACTGGCATTTGGCACCATGGACACCTTTCTTATGTGGCGCCTCAGTAATGGCAAAGTGCATAAAACCGATTCCACCAATGCGTGCCGAACGCTGCTGTTTAACATTCACGAAAACCAATGGGACGATCAACTCTTAGCCCTGTTCGATGTGCCCAAATCGTTGTTGCCAGAAGTACTCGATAGTGCTGCGGATTTTTGCGTAACCGACAAATCTGTTCTGGGTGTTGAATTACCGATACAAGGTGTGGCAGGTGATCAACATGCTGCCTCTATCGGACAAGTGTGTTTTAACAAAGGCATGGTTAAAAGCACCTATGGCACCGGTTGTTTCGTGATGCTTAATACCGGCACCACGGCCATTGCCTCAAAAAACAAAATGCTTACAACCGTTGCCTACCGACTCAACGGCGAAACCACTTATGCCATCGAAGGCTCTATTTTTGTGGCAGGGGCTGCCGTGCAATGGCTCAGAGACGGTTTGGGCATTATTCAATCTGCTGAGCAAACCGAAAGCATGGCCAGCGGTTTAAACGATAACCAAGGCGTGTACCTGGTGCCAGCCTTTACTGGCATGGGCGCGCCCTACTGGGACCCAGACGCTCGTGGTGCCATTTACGGCTTAACGCGCGATACAGGCCCGGAAGCCTTTGTGCGCGCAGCGCTTGAATCTGTGTGCTTTCAAACCATGGATTTATTCGACGCTATGCGCCAAGACGGTGCCGACCTTGATACTGTGCGCGTGGACGGTGGCATGGTGAATAACAACTGGTTAAGTCAGCAACTGTCAAACCTGTTAAATACGCCGGTACAACGGCCGAAACAAACAGAAACTACTGCTTTGGGCGCTGCCTACTTAGCCGGCTTACAAAGCGGTGTTTACAATTCATTACAAGACCTTGAAAACAATTGGCAGTTAGACAGGTCATTTACACCAACCATGGATGCCGACGTCAGAGAACAGTTAACTCAGGGTTGGAAAGCAGCTGTAAACAGAACGCGAAGTAGCTGACAGTACCCAGTGTTACAGCCTGTTACTTGATGGATAGGTACTTAGGCCGCAAACTGTATCGTATTAAGCTACAACGTATAGACCGCTTGTAAAAGGATATCTTATGATTTTGTTAAACACCCGCTATTCGGGTTTGTTGAAAATAGCCATTATTGGTGTGAGCCTGCTAACCGTAGGTTGCGCCGCAACCACCCGCTCTATCGACCCCAATGAAAGCACCGTGCATTACGATGCCAGCTACGACTTTTCCGATAAAAAGGAAATTGTGAACAAGCTAACTGATAGCCTCATGAACACAACGCTTATGGGTCGTGAATCTGCCAAGCCTATTATTGTTATTTACGGCATCGCCAACGAAACGGCCGAACACATCAACACTGGCGGCATCAGCGACGACATTCGTTTAAAACTGATTCAAGCTGGCGAATACCGTTTCGTCAACAGAAAACAACGTGATAACACTTTAGCCGAAGCCGACTTCCAGTACGCTGGTTTTGTTCCACCAGAACAACGCATTATCGAAGGCCGACAACTTGGAGCGAATTACATCCTTGCAGGCACATTACGCTCTATAGAAAAGAAGCAGCCTAAGCAGTGGCGTTTGAATCGTCGCAAGCTTGTTTATTACAGCATGAACCTTGAGCTTACCAACATTCAAACCGGCGAAATCAGCTGGGCCGATAATGTTGAAATTGCCCGCGAGTCTTCGCAACCTATTATTGGGTGGTAGTGTTTAGTGGCACTCAAACTCCGCCACTGCGCGGCACTGTTATGTGCCGCGCTCAGTTTGCAAAGTTGTGCTACCACGCAAGTTATTAGCGACGCACGACACCAGTTTTACGAAGGTAACCCAAACGCGGCTATCGAAATTCTTAACAGCGAATCTGTGTCGTCCCGCGACGAACTTCTTTTACTGCTCGACAAAGGCTTGATCGCACACACAGCCGGCAACTACCGCGAAAGCAGTTTGGCCTTCTTACGAGCATCCAGCTTGCTCGAACAGCTCAATATAGTCAGCGTTAGCCAACAAAGTAAATCATTAGTCAGTAACGACTGGGCATCAACCTACAAAGGTGAACTGAGCGAACTGCTTTGGCTGCACAGTTTTCAGATGATCAATTTTTTAATGCTGGGTGAGCCAGAAGGTGCAGCGGTTGAAGCACGTCAGGCCATCAAGCTTTATAACGAATACAACGATGTTTTAAAGTTTGATCACTTCACTAGAGCACTTATCGCTTTATCGCTTGAGTCGGTTGGCGATTACGATGGCGCTTTTATAGAATATAAAAAGCTCTTCGACGATTCAAACGAATCACCAGCAGTTGCATCCATTGCACTCACACTGGCAAAACGATTAGGCCGGGAGAACGATGCAAACCGATTCCAAAAAGCACTGGCCACCCATTATTCAAACGATACACCGACTGGGCAAACCGGTGAGCTTGTGTTGTTTGCCCAAACCGGTGCAATTCAACCCAAGGAAGCGGGTAACTTATTTATCTCAGACGATATGTTCGCCTCGTTCCCGATCTACCCCGACTATTTCACACCGAACGTACACGTTGACGTAACAGCGAACAACGCAACTATTGAACCTGTGGCTATCAACGTGCAACTAGTGGATGTGTCCAGACGGGCCTTGGCAGACAGAGGCAAACGCATCGCGGCTAAACAAGTGTTGCGATTAGCGGCTAAAAAAGCCCTTGTTGACATCGCCGGTAAAGAAGGTGAAGCCTGGGGCGCTTTAATGGGTGCCCTGATGGTTGCCAGCGAACAAGCCGACACCCGAAGCTGGGAAACATTGCCTGCGCATTTTTCGATGATACGCATACGCCTGCCAGAAGGCATTAACGATGTACGGGTTCAAATTCATGATGCCAATCAAACACACGATATTGTTCTGCATAATGTGTCTATTCAGGCTCGTCAGCGAACCTATCGCTCTTTTAGGTTAGGTGCCGGTACACCAACGGCTGAAAGCCCCATTCAGCCAGCCGCTGCGGTTAAAGACGCAGTGGTAGATGAACCTGCTTAAAGGCCGACAAAACCTCGGCTTTTAGTTTCGATGAGCTTTTTGGCGGATTTCGTGCTACGCTCAGTACTCGTCTGGTAAGTTAAAAGGAGGTGATCAAATGTCGAGTGTTTTTACTGCTGACAGGTCAGTTCAAAACGTGGGGATGCACGCTTAACAGCTTGCAACTTAAACGTTTATGTATTTGGCTGTTCGTTCAGCTGAAACACGGGGCCGCCGCTCAGGCGGCCTTTTAACCATACGCATAGTACAATCAAACTAGGTAACTGAATCCGCTATCGGCTACCATCATAACTGTCTTACAACCACCACAGCCTTACACACGTGACTGCTACCGACGAAAAAAAACCTCGCCCGTTTGTTGATCTGATAATCAGCATTGTTATTCCATCGCTCATACTGATGAAACTCAGTGGCGAAGACGATCTTGGTGCAACCGGTGCACTATTACTCGCTTTATCATTTCCAATTTGTTGGGGTTTGTACGAGCTCTTCCAAAACGGTAATCGCAACTGGGTAGCATTACTCGGGATTGTGAGCGTGTTGCTAACCGGTGGCATTGGATTGTTAAAAATTGACGCACAGTGGCTGGCAGTAAAAGAAGCGGCGATACCTTTAATTATTGGCATTGGCGTATTAGTGGCTAACAAGTTAGGTTATCCACTGGTTCGAAAACTCCTATTCAACC
>CALDTX010000091.1 GCA_937923565.1 uncultured Granulosicoccaceae bacterium
CATTGTCCTTTGCCGGTATTCGCATCCCATAGATCGAGCTCATTAAACTCTTCATTGAACGTGATATCCCAACAAGCATCGTCAATAGGTGCTTTATCGACTCGGCTTTGGGCCTGAACAAGGCCAAAGCTAGTTGCCAAGGCGGCAGTAACAACAGTTGCCAGTATAAAAACCTTAGACGTTAAAGCAGTTTGAAAGATGCGTTTCATATTCCACCAAGTGTATGTCATTGATCTGGAGTATAGCGTTACTCTGGCGGGTGTTTGCTAAACCAGTCCCATGCATGCTGCAGGCTTTGTTCGATATCGGGGTAGCTAGGCGTCCACTTTAGTTTTTGCATAGCCTGGCTTGCATCTGCAACCAGCTCCGGTGGATCTCCTTCTCTACGATCAACCAAGTTGTATTGAATGTCCACACCCGTTATTTTTCTACAGGCATCGATAACTTCGAGAACGGTATAGCCTTTGTTAACACCCAGATTAAATTGTTCTGCACCTTTATCGGGTACAGCTATCATGCGCTCCAGTGCAGCAGTGTGTGCAGAGCACAAATCGTTTACGTGTATGTAATCCCGGATACACGTGCCATCGCGTGTATCGAAGTCGCTACCAAATACTTTCAGGTTAGTGTCTTTTGGGTCTCCGCCAGCTTGAATTCGCAGTGCTTCAAACAGTATTAAAGGCAGCAGGTGAGTTTCAGGGTCGTGCCTTTCTCCGAGGGACCCATCTTCGGCAGAACCCGCCGCATTAAAGTAGCGCAAAGCAATGCTGCGAAAATCGTAAGCCTGTGCATAGTCTTTTAGAATTTGCTCAACCATGAGCTTAGACTGCCCATAAGGATTGATGGGGTTCTGCTCAGTAGCTTCTGTAATCGGTAACGATTTTGGTTCGCCGTAAGTTGCGCAGGTCGATGAAAAAACCAAACGGTTGACGTTAAACTCACGCATGGTATCGATCAAATTCAGCGTACCGCAAACATTGTTTCGGTAGTAGATATCGGGTGCAGTGACCGACTCTCCAACGTAGGCGAAGGCTGCAAAATGCATGACCGCGTCGAAGTTGTGTTTTTCTAATGCTGGTGCGAGTGTATTTCTATCGCTGATATCGCCTTCTATTAAGGGTATATCCATAGCCGCATCGGCATTGCCGCGTCCAAGGTTGTCGTAGATAACAACGTTGTGACCTTGCCGTTTGAGTAAGCGTGCCATATTAGAACCGATATAACCCGCACCTCCAGTTACCAGTATATTTTTACTCATTGCTTTGTAGCCCTATGATCCAGTTTTCTTTTGTCGACGTGCTCGCTTTTGTTCGCGGATTTGTCGCTGCACAAGTTTAGTGCTGCTCGACCCAATAACTTTAGCGTCACCTTCAATGATATTTGCATCAGACGTTGCCGCCCGGTTTTTTTCTTCCAAACGCACTTTCAGTTTTTCTTTGAGCTGCTTTCTGTGCTTTCGGCTGTTGGCATTTTCTGCTTGATTTTCTCGGGTTCTTTTGTGCAAAGGTGCAGGCATGGGAAGAAACCCTGTATTCGTTGCAGCCACGTTGACTTGCTGCAGCATACTTATCGGCAACGCCACAAAGAAAATCCAGTAGAGTTCGCGGTTTACAACAAGCCTGGCTTCGGAGTAGTTGCTCACCAGCAGCGCAATCGTAAACCCGAGTACAAATAAAACGCCTGCCTGTTGTCGTTGGTATTGGCAGTACACGATTTCGATAAGTTGTTGCACAATCATTAACAACGCCAGGAAGGTCAGTGGCATACCTATTTCGGATGCCAGTTGCAATACGCCATTGTGGGCGTGAAATACCTTCCAGGTGAAGTCGGTGAGTGATTGTTGTATCCAGAGCGTGTCGTCTGTTGGATACCAAATAGTGCCGTAGCCGTAACCCGTTAACGGGTTTAGCATCACTAACTTCCAGGTTTGGCTCCACACTTCACCGCGGCCCGTTAAATCGCCTGATCGACCAATAAGCTCAGCTGTGTTGATATTTAGAAAGGCAACTGCACATAACGCAGCGCAAAGTACACCCAACACAAGCGTTGAAATTAGACCCAAATTAAAGCGGTGCGCAACAAACAGGTACGTCATGATAAGACCAGCAACAACCATCGCCAGCACTGAGGTTGCTGACACGCTGAAATACAAGGCTGTCAGTGCCAGCAACATGCCGAGAAAACACAGCATTTTCTTGGCTAGGCTGTTCATGTTGCCTAAAACTACTGCACACAATAAAACGCTAATGGCGGACCAAAACCCCAAGGTGTTTTTGGATGTCATGATGCCTCGCCAAACCAACGTGCCCTCGTAATTTTCAATACCTAAATCGGGCAGTGCCAGGGCGGCGCCAACGCTGAACAACATCAGTGTGCTCATAACAACGGCCGACAACGTTAATATGCGCATCAACGGAATCGTAAAGCCGATATAAAACGCAATTAACGTACTGCCGATTAAGTGCGCAGATCTTTCTAAGGTTAAGGCTGCATCAATAGACCACATGGCAGAGAACACCACACCCATCAACAACAACACTAGTAACAGGCGATAACGAACCAACCAGGTAATCCAGTTGATCCCGAAATGTCTTAGGAGTCCAACCAATGAGATTAGATAAAGTGCTGCCCAGGCCAGGCTAACCAACGCTTCAAGCGCTGGTGAAAAATGGTATACCAGCGTTAGCGTGGTGCTGGTGCCTTGAATCAGTACTAAAAACAGTACCAACAGGGCAATAGGGGATACCTTATAGGCGGTGTGGTAAGTGGCTAGCAAGCTATTTCTCAAAGGTATGAAGTCTTGCTCCGCGCAAGCGAACATACTGGTCTATGAGTCGTCGATAAAACCGAGGGAAATAGTTTTGCAGTAACTGGCGGCACATGCCACCTGTGCTCATAGCGCCGCTGCGTTTAGCCTTTAAGAGTAGCTTTAAGCTTTGTATTGGATGTTTGCGAGCCAGGCCAACGCTTTCGAACCTAGCTTTGTAGCCTAGCCATGCATGTTCACTCATGTGAGTGCGCTGCGTTTCCATCCATCGAAAAAAGTTTGTGTGCTTTTCTGAGTGTCCGGCAAAAATTGGCAGCTGCGAAAGCGCATCGCTGCTCATGAAATCCGCATACAACGTGAGCGGTTTATCGAGCATGTAAAAGTCGATACCGGTATGCCAGCAATCGATGGCAAATTGATCGTTGTCGCCAAAAGTGACTGACTCATCCCAGCTGACATTCTTTGCAAGCTCCGCGGGAATTACCATGGTACTGGTTTGGATAAAACCGCCATGGACATACAGGTAGTCGAAAATGGGCTCGTCTTTGCGCATGGCCCGATCGGGTTTTACCCAGTATCGACTAACACCCCGGTCAACAATAATTTGGCTGTATACAACGCAATTTGCATTCAGTGCGTATGCTTTTTCAACTTCTTCCAGAAAAGACGGATACCAAACATCGTCTGAATCTAAAAATGCGATGTACTCACCTTTAGCCGCTCGCATGCCATGGTTTCTGGCTGCTGCTGGTCCGGCGTTTACCTGCTGTAGCACCACTAAGCGTGCATCATCGACACCCTTTAGCACTTCAACCGTGTTATCGCTTGAGCCGTCGTCAACAACAATAACTTCGATATCGGATACGGTTTGCGCGAAACAACCACTCAGGGTGTTGCGCACGGTTGCTGCTCGGTTATACGTTGGAATGACTATGGAGTATCGAGGTCTTGTGCTCATCAGTGGCCATCTCCACGGGTGGTAGCAAGATTAAAATGAGCGGTGAATTTTCCCCAGAATTTCCATCTCAACATTTTCGATTTCATTTTAAGTGTAGGGTGAATAAATCCGGCTACCGTGTACAGCATAGCAACGGTAAATAAAGCGGCTGTTTTAATAACCCGTATAACTGACGCTGCAAAGCCTGGCTGTAACATTTGCATAACACGAACACGAGAGTTAGCGATATTAACCACACGTTCTTTCATCCATTGTTCGCTTAGCCGGTTGCTGGGTACATCTTCATGCACTATAGCGTTTGCTGCCCAATGCATGTTGAGGCCTTGTTGTGCTAACTGTGTAAAAAAGGCAAGGTCTTCACCACCAGACTTTGCAAAAGCCGGGTGGAAAAACTCGGGCGCCATTTTTGTTATTGATGCAGCCCTAATCAAAAAATTACCGGCGGCTTGCAGTTGGCATTGCGCACCATCTTCGATGCTTAAGTCAGCGCCGTAATACGGATTTTCACGCACATTGTCGGGCGTGTTTTCCGGAAATACCGATAACGTTGGCCCGCCGACAGCATCGGCGTTTGTTTTGTATTGAATACGTTTGAGCTCTGCTAGCCATTGTTGACTTGGCGTTTCATCATCATCCAGAAAAACCAGCCACGTGGGGTTTAAGGTCAGGGCTTTGTTGACTGCTGCATTTCTGGCGTGCGATATACCCGCTGTGTTTTCCACGGAAGCGTGTACAACAAACGGGTAATCGTCTGGCAAAGTGGAACAAACTTGCGCACCTTCGCCTTTTTCATCGTTATCTACGACCACTATCTGCAGCCCGTCAGCGGCATCCAGTGAGGCAATGCCCATAAGAAGTTTGTACAAACCCTGTGGCCGATTGTAGGTACAGATACAAAGAACCGTGTCAGCGCATACCTGTGCTTGTTCAGACAGCTGCGCGCTCATGGTGTGTCGTTCTTTAAGTGTTGTAGCATGACGCGAATAAGGTATACGGCCATAAAGCACTCGGCAGCCAAAATTCCAAATAAGGTGGTTTCAGGACTGTATAAATACAAGGTAAGAGCCACTAGAATGCCACTGATTAACGCGCCGTAGACGCTTGCCATGGCCAACACTTTGAAGTCTTTCATGGCCTGTAGCGCAGCACTTGGCGCGTTGTAAACAGCTGCAAAGAAAGTAATTAAAGCCCATAAGCAAACGATATAACCCATGGGTTGGTCTGAATACTTTTTAGCGTAGAGCAAGGCATAAATATGCGGCCATGCAATGTATAAAACCAGCCCCAATGCAATAACAGCGGCGGCCATCAAGAAGCATGATTTTTGAATTTGAGCTTTCACCGCTTCTTGTCGGTTTTCCGACAATGCCATGGCCAACTCAGGCTTGACCATATTCTGCCAAGTCATGAGTGCTATGCGAACAGGACCGAATAGAACCATGCCTGCAGCCAGCGGTGCAAAGGCTAACGGACCATGCGACCAAGTAATGATAAGACCATGGGCCTGACCTAGGAAGAGGGTCGTTAAAGCGCCAATCAAAGCCCAACGCGATTGCGTCCATACCAAAGCATAGCTCTTAATGTTTTTTAGTGAGAACCAGTGACCACGTATACCGTGCAACCGCCAACGTTCAATAAACATGGCCACAAGATTGGCGCACGCCAAGGCCAGTAAAATTGCACTAATGGGTGGGTTGTACTGAGTAAACAGTAAAATGGCACCAATAAAAACGATGCCGGCTACCACATAGGCAATATCGCCAACGGCGGTGACTAACGGACGAAGCCGTGCGTAACCGAAGCTTTTGCTGTATTGACGGGCAGAGTAGGTTGCAACGAAAAGCGTGACTGCTAGCGACACTTGTACCGCATTATCGGATGTGAGCGTTGAGCTGATGCCGATGGCGATTAGCGCGAAGAACAGTAACAAGTTTAACGTGCTGAACAGCGCTTCTTGTTGCTCGCGTTTAACCGTGTCTTTTATCACGGGTGTGTACACGGCAAGTGGTGTCGAAATTAACGCATTGTTAATGGCCGATGCAAACAGCGCGAGAACAAAGGCGAAAGCGTAAACACCGTAGTCGTAGGGTTCAATGATGCGCAGCAATACGATATTAAGTGCAAAATGAAAACCGCTGACAGCGGCTTGTGCGCCTACGGACCTTAAATAACGAGACGCTAAAAGAGCCGCAATTTTTTGCTGCACGGATTTTGGACCCGAGCTATCTTTTTTCGCCAGCTCTGCTGATAGCTCGGGAGTTGTCATCAGTGATGAGCTCGTTTTCCAAATAAACCTTTAATACCGTTCCAACCTAATATGGCTGCAAGCAGCAACGGTTCAACCAGGTAACGGAACGCAAATCGACGTGGATTTTCTAACAGTCTGAAACTCCATTCAAGCCCCACACGACCCATCCAGCGAGGTGGCGTTTTAACTGCCCCAGCTACGTATTCCATACACGCGCCGCAAGTGAATACAGCGGCGGCATCAATTTGATCGCGATGTGCATGTAGCCAGGCTTCCTGTTTGGGAGCGCCAAAGCCAACTAACAGTAGCTGTGTGCCAAAATCGTTCACGCCTTTTATAACCTCCAGACTTTCGGGACACTGGGGGCTGAGGTCAAAGTAGCCGTCATGCCCGCTGATTTCTATGCCCGGAACTTTGCTTCTAATAATGTCCAGAGCGCTCTGCTGAATATCGGCACTTTGACCCAGATGGTAAACCTTCCAACCGTTCTGTTGCGCCAGCTCCATCATCGGCAGAATAAAATCAACGTAAGTAACGCGATGATCGCGCGTGAGAGGCTCTCCGGCCAGCTTCTGTAGCCATATCACCGGCATGCCGTCTACCAGAACGGTGGCCTTGTCGTAGTACTTGCGGAGCTCTGGCGATGTGAAATAGCTGTAGAGGGAATGCAGGTTATGATAAAAAACCGTGCAGGGTTCACGTTTCGTGATGCTTGTTTTAATCAGATCCAGATATTCTTGCATAGTGCCCGGATGCGTGAAGAAACCAAGCATACTGCGCTTTTGCAGACTCGAATTGGCGGGGTCCATCGGTTCTTAGCTCTTTAAGTTAGTCACGTTATAAAACGCGCACATCAGAACGTAAAAACGGTTGTTCAGTAGAAACCCGTTTTAGCGAAGCTTCCATCTGAACAACCGTGCGGATACTACCTTTTAGCTCAAAAATGAGCCAGTGTTACATCAATAGGCGTTTTCGTGAGTCCAACCTTTGAAAACTGTTAGCACGATTATTTTAATATCGAACCAAAGGCTCCAATGTTTAATGTAATGACGATCATGTTCGATACGGGCCACCATATCGCTGACGCGGCTGGTTTCGCCTCTAAAACCTGAAATCTGTGCCCAGCCTGTAATTCCAGGCTTTACGCTGTAACGCGAATTCAGAGCAGGGATAACGTATTTGAAGTCTTCGTCGAGCTTCATTGGGTGGGGGCGAGGTCCAACCAATGACATGGTGCCCTGAATAACGTTGAATAGCTGTGGCAGTTCATCGAGGCTGGTTCGGCGTAAAAAAGCACCGACGCGCGTGATGCGAGGGTCATTTTTCTGGGCCTGACGAAATTCTTGGCTGCCATCTTGGTACATTGTGCGAAATTTGTAGACTTTGATGATTTCGCGGTTTCTGCCGCTGCGAGCTTGGCAAAATAGTGCAGGCCCGGTGCTGTCGAGTTTAACGATGATCGAAATCAGCGCCATGAGCGGAAACAGTATGATCAGGGCTATTGAGCCGCCAATAAAATCTTCAGCACGTTTTAGTGCAGCGCTGAGGCCTGAAATGGGTGTTAGCTGACTGTTGTCAACAGTAACTAGTGATCGCCAGTGTC
>CALDTX010000092.1 GCA_937923565.1 uncultured Granulosicoccaceae bacterium
GTTGCCATCGAGTATCGGTGTGGGCTGATTACACGCTAACGACAAAATCGCTCCAGCGGTCGATCTGCCGATTCCAGGCAACGCTATCAATGCGTCCAGATCTTCTGGCATCTCTCCATCGTGCTCGCTCATCACGGTTAATGCGCAGCGGTGCAAGTTGCGGGCGCGTGCGTAGTAGCCTAGCCCTGACCAATGGGCCAGTACGTCGTCTAAGGGTGCGTTTGCAAGGGTGGGTAGTGTGGGGAAGCGCTGCATGAAGCGCTCGTAGTACGGTATGGCGGTGGCTACTTGGGTTTGTTGCAGCATAACTTCCGACACCCACACGCGGTAGGTGGTGCGTTCTTGCTGCCAAGGCAGATGCTTGCGGCCGTGCTTGTCGAACCAGCCAAGCACGGCCTTGGCAAACCATTGCTGTTCGGATTTACGCTTTGCGTTGCTTTTGTCTGTTGTTGCTGTAGTCACAGCGCATTATTTTAACAGCCCTTCAAGCTTACCTTTGAGTTTGTCGGTACCTTTTTTCACCGCTTCATCAGCTTTTGCCTCGGCTGCGGCTTTTTCTTCTTCCAAACGTTGTTTGGCTTCTTCCTCTTTGGCATCCAGTAACGCTTGTGCTTCGGCCTTTTTAGCGTCCAGCTCTTTTTGTGCTTGCGCTTTTAGCTCATCGGCCTTCTGTTTGGCTAGCGCTTCGGCTTGGCCTTTTAGGTTACTGGTTATGTTGTCTTTCATGCCTCTGAACATAACCCCTGCAAAGTTTGCAGAAAGTTCTGCAAAAGTACCGCGAATGGGTATATCGAACTTCACACCTTTTAACGACTCAAGCTCGGCACCGCCCTGCCCTTGTGCACTGCCTGTAACCAGCGTTGTCACTGTGTAGTCAACGTTCTCTTCTGGCAAGCTCATCATGCCGGCACCATTAACGCGTAACAGTGGCGAGCGCATGTCTAAATCATCGGACTGCATTACGCCATCGGTGAACGTGCCGCTTAGCGATAATTCTGAAAAGTCTGTTTTAACCGACTCTGCATTTTCAGGCAGCGTTTGCCCCGATAACGCAGCTTTTGCTCTTCGTAATTGATAACCCAGGTTCACGCCATTAATGGAACCGTCGTTAAATGCCATGTTGAACGTGCCATTCAAGCCATTGGTAATTGCATTAACGCTATTGCCGTTGGTTGTCATATCGGCCGCGAATTTTCCTTTACCCGATAACAACGCATCTTTCTGTGTTAGGTCGGCCAACAAGGGGTCTGCCTGAATGCCCTCTAGTTCCATAATAAACGCGAACGCTGGCTCTGCATTGTTCACATCAACCACGGCTGTACTTTTAATATCCCCTTCATACAAGCTGGCGGTTAAACTGCTTAAGCTCAACCGTCCGTCTTTGGCAACAACCGGTACAACAATGTTTTTCGTGGTTAAGTTACTCACCTTCACATTGCCCACCGTAAACGTGCCTTCTATATCAAGCTTCTTCATCAGCTCAACAGGTAGGTCTAATGGCTCGTCACCGGTAGTTGCGGCTACGGTATTCGCTTCGCTACTACTCGATGTATCACTGTCCTCTGCATTGGCTGCATCACCCGTCTCATTATCGCCTGCTTCTGCGCCAGCAACCGGTGGTAAGTAGCGGTCCAAATCGATCGTATTAACACTGAATTCAAAACGCAGTGGTGGAATCTCTGCATCTAACGATGAGGCACTGGCATTGCCGGTAAAGGTGGTGTCATCCAGCACTATGCTTAGCTCATTTAACAAAGCCTGATTAGTGGATGCCGCCAAAGCCAACGATATAGACGCCTTTTGCATCACGGTGTTATCCGCAGTTTGTGGCGCAGGAATATCAAGCTTGGCAAAAAGGTCTTGTGGGTTGAACTCATCGCTGCTTAAGTTACCGGTAATCGTGGGCTCAATGTCTAAATCATCTACGGTGATATCACCTTTGAGTTTGATCCCGAACGCATCAAGCACTAACGACTTTACCGCTAACTTGTTTTCTTCTAAACGGGCATCAATGTCAGCAGCAACGGTAACGTCCAGCTCGCCTGCCGGAAACGCATCACCTTTAGCTTGTGTACCAATGGTTAAGCCTTGCAGTGAGTACACTTGATTGTCCAGATCGATCATGACATTGCCTGAACCTTTCACATTAGCGTTCATGCCCATGCTGTTACTGTTGAGCGTGAAATCCATCGACAACGGAAACGGCTTAGCCAGTTCTATGGCACCGGTTTTTAAATTGAATTTTTCTAACGAGGCATCGGTTCCGCTTTGCGCATCACGCCACGATACATTGGCATCGTTAATGTCTATGCCACCCACTTCTAAAGCAACAATAGCAGCCGAGTCGCCTTCAACTTCTACAGCTTTGTTTTTGTCTTCAGTGTCGGTGGTGGTGGTTGAACTTTCTTTGGCAACAAGGTCATCCCAGTTGGTTGTGCCATCGGCATTTCGTTGCAGATCAAGCGACAAACCTTTCAGTTCAACGGTGCGAACGTTAACGGTTTTCTTCAGTAGTGGCAGTAGCTCTACTTTCACATCGGCAGAACCTACTTTGGCAAACGGCATATCGCCATAGCCTTCGGCATTCGCTAACGACACATCGCCAATTGAAATACCCACCCATGGGAAAACCGAGGGGCTTAAGTCGCCGGCTATGATAAGGTCGCGGCCTGTGTGTTTTTTGGCTTGATTCTGAATGGTGTTTTTGAAGTCGTTCCAATCTACCAGGTACACCAAAGCAGCTGTGCCGACGCCCAACAACAGCACCACACAAACTAAACTAATTAATAACCACTTTATAAACTTCATTTGCTAGTGCCTTGAGTAGATTGACAAGCCGGTTGAGGCTACCCTTAAAGTGTACTGCAGCCTCCCTGATTCAACTCCGTGTTATCAGGACAAACTCTTGAGCCATTCACTATTTGTAGCGACCAAAAACTGCCGCGCTTTGATGATGCAATGCAAAATTAATGCAATAAGTTGTGGTCAATTGTTACGGCCCATAGTGGCTACCGGTTTTTTAGGCAAATTAGGCCAAAAAGCCACGGTAATATTCACCTAAAGCCTGTAAATCCATCAATAGTCAGCACCAACTGTGAGTACCAAACCCTAACTGCCGATAGCGCGCTCTAAAGAATACCCAGCGCCAAAATTAAGTGCTAACGCCACTGTTAAGTGCCAATATAGTGACCCGACTTACCACCCATTTTTTCCAGTAAGCGAAGGTTATGCATGCTCATGCCACGATCAACCGCTTTGCACATATCGTAGATCGTAGCCAGCGCCATCTGCAAACCCACCAAGGCTTCCATTTCCACACCGGTTTGCGAATGCGTTTCGGCCCTCACCTCACAATGCACCGAGTGCGAAGATGCATCCAGCTCGAACTCCACCGCCACCCGCGTCAAACCAATGGGGTGGCAAAGGGGGATAAGGTCGCTGGTTTTTTTGGTGGCCATAATGCCTGCCACCCGGGCAATGCCTAAAACATCGCCCTTTTTGTGGGTGCCTTGCGAAATCATCGCAAAGGTCTCTGGCAACATAGTGATGCTGCCACCGGCCACAGCCACCCGATGGCTCACCGCTTTGTCGCCCACATCTACCATGTGAGCCTCGCCAGCGTCGTTAAAGTGCGTCAGTTCGCTCATTGTTTGCCTCTAAGCCAATCAGAATTGGGTATTATGGGGGTAATTCAACCGGACAACCCCATGTCAATCACCGTTAAGTTTTTTGCCAGTTTACGCGAACAAATCGCCAACCCGGTTACCGACGTCGACAGCGCTCTGGCCAGCACCGTGGCTCAAGTGTGGTCGCAAGCCACCGATGCGCCAATGCCAGAACATGTACTGTGTTCGGTTAATCTGGAACACTGCGAAAGTAATACCAAAGTTAAAGACGGCGATGAAGTCGCTTTCTTCCCACCCATCACTGGTGGTTAGTCATGCCCGTTAAAATTGCGCCCAAGCCTTTCAACCCTGCCGCCGAACAAGCCGAGTTCGAACAAAGCCTGACACCCGGCAGCTTTGGTGCTACCGCCAACTTTGTTGGCACCATGCGTAATTATAATGAAGGCGATAGCGTAACCGGCATGGCGCTCGAACACTACCCTGGCATGACAGAAAAAGAGCTCGACGCAATCATCGACGACGCTAAAAAACAGTGGGATATTCTGGATGCGTTAATTGTTCACCGCGTCGGCCAAATGCACCCTGGGGATCCAATCGTCCTTACCGCTGTGTGGTCAGCACACAGAGGTGCAGCATTTGAGGCCTGTCGGTTTTTAATGGAGGCACTGAAAAGCCGGGCACCGTTTTGGAAAAAAGAAACACTGGCCGACGGCAAACACCGTTGGGTAGAACGCAACACCAGCGGTGAAGCCTAGCAAAGCTTAACGCTTATTTTTCTAACTGCACATACTGGGTATTTTGCCCGCGCTGCACCAGCAACAACAACGTATCACCCGACTCATCAGCCACACTTTCCAAGGCATCTAACGAATTTAAGTAACGCCTGTTGGCCGATAAAATAATGTCTCCAGCCTGCAAGCCGTATTGATCGAGCATGGAACCCGGCTCAATAGATTCGATCAGTAAAAAACGTTGACCACTGCGACTGGTTTGCTCAGACAGTTCAACACCGTCCAGAAACGCACTCATGCTTTGCAGCTGCTCTATGGTGGCCTCTATCGTGATGTTTTTGCTATCCCGCACAATCGACATACTCAAGCGTTGCCCCAAGCGAACCAAGCCAATGCGGTTTTTAACGGCATTAATATCGCGAACGGGCCGACCATCAATAGCGGTTATAACATCACCCACTTGTAAACCGGCTTTCTCAGCTGGCGAGTTGGGGCGAATTCTGCCAATAACAACACCATAACGCGATTCAACACCAAAGGCTTTAGCAAGCTCCGGCGTTAGCTCCTGCGCTGCAATACCCAGCTCGCCTCGTTGCACTTTTCCATACACACGTAGCTGATCAATAATATCCACAGCCATGTTCGAAGGAATAGCAAAGCCAATACCCACGTTGCCACCGGAGGGGCCTACGATCGCTGTATTAATACCGATAAGCTTGCCGTTCAAATCAACCAGCGCACCGCCACTATTGCCCGGATTAATAGAAGCATCGGTTTGAATAAAATCCTCGAAGTCTTCTATGCCTAAACCACTACGACCCACAGCGCTCACAATACCGGACGTTACCGTTTGCCCTAAACCGAACGGGTTACCAATAGCGATACAAAAATCACCCACGCGCAGGGCATCTGAATTTGCCCATTCCAATTGCGTAAGATTTTCAGCATCAATTTTTATCAGCGCGATATCGGCATCAGGGTCTGCCCCAATAAGTTCTGCCTGAAATTCACGTGCGTCACTTAGCGTTACTAAAATTTCTGACGCGTTCTCGATAACGTGGTTATTGGTTACCACTAAACCCAGCTCTTTATCCACGATAACGCCAGAGCCAAGGCTTTGCGGTTGCGTGCGCGATGGTGTTTCGGGGATATCAAAAAACTGCCTGAAAAAAGGATCGTCGAGTAAGGCGTTGCGTTGCCGCACGCGGGCGCGGGTGGAGATATTAACCACGGCAGGCGTCACTTGCTCGAGCATTGGGGCCAGGCTGGGTAAGGGCTGCCCATCTACAGCCAGCGGCAGGGAACCAGCTGTTGCAGCGCTAGCTGCGAGTGTCATTAACAAACTCAATACACAGCCCCGTATCAAGCAATGGGCGCTGTGTGTGACCGACTTCAAAAAGTTCATGCCTACGTTACTCATGTGAATCTACAGCGAATACGAACAACCAATATACGGAGAAAACCTGACGGGCACCGCGTATCGCTACAACATTGCCTTAACCTAACATAAGGCTTCACCGCACCTGAAAATGCGAAGCTGATCACCCCAAAAATTGTGACAGTTCATACTTCGAAGCAGCACATACTCAGCATGGCATTTCAGTGATACAGAGATTGCAACATCGAGCCGACAACCTGATTGCGTATCCCGAATTCAGTTGGGAACTTGTAATGGAATCACGCAGGCTAACTCATTTCGTTAACGTTAAGCCTAGCAAAAATATTGGCAAAAATGACCAACAGTCTACCTATAATAAGCACTGAATTTGAATCACTCATAGACGCCATTGGTGGCGTGAAGCTGTTTTACGGCAAACAACGAGTGGACAGCACTGAGCAGTGGGTATCGCTCGACGAAACTTCCGAGCTCGGCTTTGCCTGTGCGAAAAACGCCGACCCGTCGCTGGTTGAAGCCGTAACGGTTCAGCTCATCGCCTGGTTTTCTCAGCAGAACCTGGTATCAACACCACAGCAACGCACCATCAGCGAAATTCAGTTAGAACGCCTTGCCATGCAAGACCCACTAACCGAACTGCCAAACCGGCGTAAGCTGTTCGACTTTGTTAACACGGTGCTTTCAGAATCGCAAAATGAAGAACGCTCAGCGCTGCTACAAATCGACCTGGACAAATTCAAACAAATTAATGATTCACTTGGCCACGCAGCCGGTGATGAAGTACTGATTGTTGTTGCAAACCGTTTACGCGCCAACGTACGCCCCGGCGACTTAGTGGCAAGAATCGGCGGCGATGAATTCGTGATCGCTTGTCCAAAAATGCCCGACCTGCACACAGCGTCAGAACTGGCAGACCGTTTAGTGAGTTCACTCAGCGAACCCATTCAGCTTGAAGGTCACAAATATAATATCGGTGCCAGTATCGGCATAGCCTTCTCGCACCCAAAAGAAGAACTCGATGCAGACACCTTGCTACAAAATGCAGACTTAGCGTTATACGCATCGAAAGAAGGTGGGCGCAACCAATTCAATATGTACTCGCCATCCATGAGAGAGAAGTTTGAGTCGGCGCAGTCACTGAAAAAAGAGCTTAGCGAAGCCTGCGAAAACGGTTCCATTGTCGCGCACTTCCAACCAACGTTCTGTTTGCAATCCGGTTTAATTGCCGGTGTACAAGCGATGGCGCGTTGGCAGCACAGTTCACTGGGTTTATTAACCTATGGTGAGTTCGAACGCCACGCCGATGAAAAAGTATTGCACGCAATAGACCGAGAGATGCTGAACCAGTGCTTACAAGGTATTCGTAACCTCAGCGATCTCAGCGCAGATATCAGTAAATTCAGCATAACCAC
>CALDTX010000093.1 GCA_937923565.1 uncultured Granulosicoccaceae bacterium
TATTAAGCACAGAATCGGTTCAAAGCGAATTAGCCGAAACTGGCTACAGCTTAAAAGTTGAAAAAATTTCACCCTATACGCAGCAATAAAATATGTTGCAATAAGCCAGCGGGACTTTAGTGCACTTAAGAAGTGCACTTAAAAATTTAAGTGCACTTCACTTGCATACTGCCCAAACCAGCAATACGCAATTCCATTGTTTGACCAGCGACCACCGGACCAACGCCTGCTGGTGTTCCCGATAAAATAACATCACCCGCGGCCAGTTCGAAATAATCGGATAAGTAGCTGATCATTTCCGGTACTTTCCAAATCATCTGATTCAGATCGCCTACTTGTTTCTGTTCACCATCAACCAATAATTCAACGGTGCCTTCACTGAGATGACCAACCGCGTCTACCGTATGGATCGGGCCCACCGGAGCTGATCGTTCAAACGCTTTACCAATTTCCCAAGGACGGCCCATTTTTTTCTGTTCGCCCTGCAGATCACGCCGTGTCATATCCAGCGATAGCGCATAGCCATACACATGATTTAACGCATCATCTAATGGGATGTTGATTCCACCCGAATGCAGCATCACCGCCATTTCAATTTCATGGTGCACATCTGAGGTTTTCTCCGGGTATGGAAAAACGCCACTTGGGTCGAGGTTGTTAGGGTTCTTCTGGAAGAAAAACGGTGGCTCACGATCTGGGTCATGACCCATTTCAATGGCATGCGCTGCATAGTTACGACCAATACAGTACACCCGTCGTACCGGGAATGTGCTGCTGGAACCTGCAATCGGTAAGGCCACAACTGGCGGCGGGGCAATAGCAAACTCAGACATAAAACTCTCCATTTAAAAAGCAGTCGCGGATCCAACCAATCGCAACCAATCTTATATTTCGTAAATTATTTGTTGCTGGATCACATTGGTTGTGGGTATCATGAACCAATTCGGCCTAATTGATCAACCAATATTCGCAATTACGCGTTACGGGAAACCGGTCATGATAGTACAAAACGAAGTGCAGAAGCAGCTTCGAAACTTTATTGACAAAGGTGGCTACCTGCCAGGCGATCGCCTGCCTGCCGAACGAGAACTCATAGAATCCTTAGGCGTTAGCCGAACTTCACTGCGTAAAGGTTTAGACGCTTTAGAGCGCGAAGGCACCATCTGGCGTCATGTGGGCAAAGGCACTTTTATTACTTCCATCGGCGAAAGCTCCCCTGCACAACCACCGGTTTCCTCAATCAGTCGGCAAGTGACACCGGTACAAATGATGAGAGCGCGACTGTCGTTAGAGCCTGCAATAGCCAGAGAGGCCGCAGCAAATTCTTCAGCTGAAGCGGTTGGGCGTATTAAAAGTTGTCGTGACAAAGCCTTCGAAGCGAACAGCTGGGACCTCTACGAAATTCAGGACGACGCATTGCATCGTGCCATTGCAGACGCTACCGGCAATGTACTTTTATTGTCGCTGTTTGATCACTTAAACCAAGTTCGCCGCGCAGTTGCGTGGGCGCAAGTTATACGCGCAACCGAAAAACCATCGCGGGATCACACCAGTTTTCACGAACATAACGTGATCGTAAACGCCATTGAGGCAAGAGATCCGGTTGCGGCACATGCAGCCATGCAAGCGCACTTACGTTCAGTGTCAGCACGGCTTTTTGGAGAAATTTAATACTTAGTAAGGACTTTCATACTCAGTCTGTTGTTTATATTGTTGGAGTATGTCTATTCCTAAACTATTGCTTAGGAAATCAGGTACAGCTGTTCAATACATTTCGTGGAGGAATTTTATGCAACGATTCATTAAAAGACTAACCGCCCCACTGGTAGCCATTCCGCTGCTGTTTGGATTAAGTACATCCACCGTGTTTGCCGACAAAATCCGCATTGCGTTAGCAGAAACACCATCTGACGAATTGGCCGCGTTTTTCGTTGCATTGGATCGCGCAAAAGCCAATGGTCTGGACTACGAATGGACAGCATTCTCAGACGAAGAGCTCGCCATACAAGCCGTGCTTAGCGGGCAAATGGACATCGGCTTCGGCACACCCTACTCGGCTATGCAACGTTCTAAAGCACCACTGAGAATTATTTTCCAACTCTCCAAACTTAAATTTTTTCCTGTTACCAATAAAAAGTACAGCAAGCTTGAAGACTTAGCCGGCGAACCTATTCTGCTGCACTCTCGCGGCGGGGGTACCGATTCAATAGCCAACGTTATTGAAGATAAAATGGGCTTTAAATTTGGTAAACGTTCATACGTACCCGGCTCTTCTAACCGAGTGGTTGCACTCATTGCCGGTCAGGCAGATGCCACTATCATCGACTTATCCAATAAAAACAAAGTGGTTCGTCAGCAAGGCGACAAATTCAATGTATTACCGATGTTCGATGTAGAAGCCAGTGATGAAGCCTTGTTTGCCAATTTAGACTGGATTCAGTCAAACGAAGAGGATGTACAGATCTTTGTTAATGCTTTACTAAGCACGTGGCAAGACATGAACGAAGACCCAACCATCATCAGTAAAGAAACCAACCCTGATGGTCCTATTGGTCAGTTGCCAAAAGAAATTCTTGACGAGCTGGACGGTTTCTACACGGACGCTATCGCTGGTGGGCTTTATGATGCCAATGGTGGTGGCCGTAAAGGCGCACAGGCCGACATGGAATGGTACAGCCAGGCAGGTCAACTCGAAGGTGATCCAGCATCGTTGAACGTGGAAGATTTCTGGTACATGGCGCCTCTCGATGCCGCGATGGCAAAGTAAGGACTACTTCATCGGCTCTTGCTCGAAAGAGCCGATGAACTTACCCGCTCATTTGCGCAGACCATTTAATGATGAACCGCTCACTGCTACTTAAATTACTTTCTGCTTTTATAGTTTTTGGTACTTGGGAAATTGCCGGACGCATCCCGGTTAGCTATGCCTTCCCTACGTTTATCGAGTCTATGAAAGCCTTGTTCGATATGACCGTAGACGGCAGATTGTTTGCAGCCTACGGCGAAACACTTAAGCCCTTGGTCATTGGCGTGATTATTTCTGCAATTGTTGGGATCGCTGTTGGCTTGTGGAGCGGTTTAAACGAATGGTTCGACTGGCTTTTCTCGCCTATTTTTATCGTGATGCAGGCAGCGCCACTGGCAGCGTTAATCCCGCTATTAGTCATGATTTACGGCATCGGGCTCACATCAAAAATTTTTGTTGTGTGCATTATGGCCATGCCGGTTATCGTGCTTAACACAGCAGGTGCTGTTCGCAACACACCTTCTTCGCTCACGGAGATGGGCCGATCATTTCAGGCCTCGAACTGGGAAGTTATTTTAAAAATTATTATACCAGCTGCTTCACCAGTGATTTTTTCTGGTCTCAGACTCGGCGTATCAGCAGGCTTTATCGGTGCAATACTTTCTGAATTAAAAATCACACCCACCGGTGTAGGCGACATCATAACTTACAGCCGATCGATCGCCGATTATGCCAGCATGTATGCAGCTATATTTTCAATAATCGTTCTTGCAGTTCTATTTCTAAATGTCTTAGAAAAAATCGAACGCTTCTTATTTGAAGGAAACAATCGTGGCTATGCCTCAGACTAACGCCCTAAGCGAAGAATCACCATCAACTGCGGATATTGCTGTTTCTGCTCGTAACGTTTCAAAGAACTATGACAACGTTGAAGCATTAAAAGATTTATCGCTCGAATTTCCACGGGGACAACTGACTTCTCTATTAGGTCCGTCTGGCTGTGGTAAAACCACACTGCTTAAAATTATCGCCGGTTTATTGGAACCTTCAGCGGGTACTGTGCATGTTAATGGGCAAGCGGTGACCGGACCAGGACCCGACAGAGCCTTTGTGTTTCAAGACTTCGCGCTATTACCTTGGGCATCAGTTATTCGCAACGTCGCCTTCGGTCTCGAATTACGCGGTGTAGCAACATCAGAGCGAGAAGCCATCGCTGAGAAATACATTAACGATGTTGGGCTGTCCGGCTTCGAAAAAAGCTACCCCCATGAATTATCCGGCGGTATGCGTCAACGCGTAGGTTTAGCCAGAGCCTTGTCGGTCGATGCCGATGTATTACTCATGGATGAGCCTTTTTCGGCCGTTGATGAACAAACCCGAAGAAAGTTTCAGGAAGATCTTCTTTCATTAGTAGCCAATGAAAACAAAACATTTATTTTTGTTACGCACTCCATTGAAGAGGCGGTGTATGTCTCTGATCAAATTGCGATCTTGCTGCCTCGACCAAGCCGCGTGTCAGACATCATTCGGCCTACCGGTTTACGCGAAAAAGACCTAACTACGATTCGCCGCGATCCTGAATATCTGGATATCGTTGACGAAATCTGGACTTCGTTAAAAACTTATGTGGAATAAACGATGAAAATTTTTGGTATTCGTCTGCCACGTATGTCGTCGCTTATACTGTGGGGCCTGCTGTGGGAGATTATCGGGCGCATTGAATTTTCATTCTTTGTACCACCGCTATCTGCAGTATTTGCCACACTTTTTGAAATCATCGGTACAGCGGCATTTCAAAAAGCCATGTATGAAACCAGTTACGCCTTTATTTCAGGGGTCTTTTTCGCGATCGTTATTGGTATCCCAACCGGGATAATCATGGGCAAAAACCGACTGATCGATGAATTGCTGTTGCCCTGGGTTAATATTTTTCTCAGCGCACCTTTAACGGCATTGGTACCTGTACTAATGGTGCTATTCGGTTTCGGTATGAAGTCGATCATCATTACCACAACGTTGTTCGCTATTTGGATCATTATCCTTAACGCGCGTGCAGGTGTTATGCAAATCAACCGATCGCTCATTGAAATGGCCCATAGTTTTGGTGCCAGCTCTTGGGAGGCTTTCAGTAAAATTTATTTCTGGGCTGCATTGCCTGAGATCTTAGGTGGCGTGCGTATTGGCGTTATCAGAGCCGTTAAAGGCGTTATTATCGGCCAACTGCTTATTTCAATCGTAGGCTTTGGTGCCTTGTTTGAACTGTATTCAGCGAACTTCCTCATGAAACACTTTTGGGCTGTTCTAATTGTGCTGTTTGCCTTAGCGTTTACCATTTCAGAAGTGCTGGCGTACCTGGAACGCCGCGTTTCGTATTACGCTGCAAAACGTTAACCCATAGTGCAAAACGTTAACCCATAGTGCAAAACGTTAACTCATAGTGCAAAACGGTAGCCCATAGCGATAACAAATAACGAAAAAAAAGGTAGCAACAACAGTTGCCGTAACGCTAAGGCAACCTACTATTTTTCGTTAACTGGAAAGTCCGTCAACAGTAAATAATTTTGGCTCTTGGGTGAAGGGGCATTCGAAAGCAAGCTGCACCGCACGAAGTTGTAAATCTTCTTCGTCTTTGCAGTTTGCATTAAATAGACGGTCACCAACAATCGGTAAATCCAAAGCCGATAAATGCGCTCTTATCTGATGCTTTCGACCCGTTACTATTCGCACCTTTAACCATGTGCGATCAGACGTCTCATTGGGCTTGGCTTCTAAAACAACCGTTGTCGCAGCCTTTTTTTCCACATCAAGTTCTATGGTTTTAGGCACGGGATCGTTAAATAAGCCATCAACAATACACTCGTATTGCTTATCGATTTTACGCTCGGCAAAACTTTGGCTCAGTTGCTTCGTTGCACTAGCGGTATGCGCGATTACCAGTAAACCCGATGCAGCCTTGTCGAGCCGGTGCACCAGGAAAGAGGGTTTTCCATGCATACGACGCACCGTTTCAGTGATGGTGGTATGGTCGCTCCATTTACTGCCCTGACACAACATACCCGCAGGCTTGTCCCAAATGCTGTAGCTACCTTCATCGGCTATCAGCGTTGGTGTTTGAGCTTCCATGGCCAAAATTTGCGCATTATAATTAAGCGCTATCTCAGAGGCTGGTTTAAGCCTTTTGGTTAGCGTTCTTAAGCGGCGAAACTTGCCATTGTGCTTAGAGCGGTGCCACAAAGCTCCTTTGTTAGCCGCATCTTCCAACGTTTCCAGCGACAATGCAGATTGCTCCACCAGTTGATCAGACGCGTTCGCCCAAGCGTTAACGGTGAGTTCTATTTGCACAATGCTCATGGATTTGGAGAATTTAACCGATTCAATGGATAAGAAGTGATCACTGATTTGATGCCACTACCACGCCCTACCTTCCTCTGGCGAGTGCGTGCGAGCATGCGCATCATGGCGGGTTTTGATCACGGTTGCAACACCGTCAACAAAACCCGCCCAGCGATTATATCAATAGCCGGTTAAATTAATTTATTTCAACTACTTGCAAAAACAGTTCTAGCTTTTGCGACGCTTTTTAATACGTTTAACACGACGGTCGGCTTTTCTGTAGGCCGCAATTTCGTGCGCATGCCCTAACAGCAACGCAAAAATGCATACGCCGATCGAAATGTACAGCCACAAAAGCTCACTACCTGCACCAGCGTAGTAGCTTTCCAATACACCTTCCCAGGTGCCTGTGTCGAATGGGGCTCCGGTCATTAGCAGTACTCCTGAAGCAATTTATAATTATCGTTGATGGGTTAACGTGCTCGGAATACCTTCCGGATAAGCCGATGAAGGTACTTTAACGAAGTCTAAACCAAGCCTTTCAGATGTGGCCGGTACGCGAAGTATGCCGAACAGCCTTAACAGCCCAGCCAACACATAGCCCGGTACGAATCCCAGCAAGAACATTACACCAGCACCCACAAGTTGCCCAGACAGGCTGGTCAAAGCCACGCCTTCGCCTTGTATCGCTGGGTAACCAGAGGCAAAGATGCCCACAGCAACCACGCCCCAGACACCAAGGAATCCATGAACAGCAACGGCTCCCACAGCGTCATCGAGATGCATAGCTTCGATTAACTTTGCACAGAATGGCAAGATACAGCCACCGATAAAGGCGATAACAAATGCCATTGGCGGCCAGTAAAGATCCAGCCCGGCTGCCACAGAGATAATACCGCCCAGTGCACCCGACATCATCCAGAATGGATCACGCGTCAGTGCCCAAGCACCAATAATTCCGCCCGCAAAACCCATTAAAATATTAAACGCCATGGCTGATAACGTCATTGGTGTGCCATAGATGGATGTAAATTCAGTGGCAGACCAAGACCAAGCTTCGCCCGGGAATATGGCGCAGGCCATTAAAAAGCCCCAAAACCCAACGATAATAGTCATTAAGCCAATCAAGGTAAGCGGCATACTGTGCGGCCCAATATTATTGGCTGAACCATCACTGTTGAACTTGCCCATGCGCGGGCCAAGATGCATCAGCACGCCCAAAGCAAAGAACCCTGCCACCATATGCACAACGCCTGCTGCGCCAAAGTCATGGTAACCAAACTGAGTTACTAACCAACCATCGGCATGCCAACCCCAAGCCGCGGCAAACACCCAAGCAAATGCACCCAATGCTATGGCCAGCACTATGAACGCAATTAATCGAATACGCTCAATCACCGAACCCGACAATATTGAAGCAGTTGTGGCTGCGAACAAAGTAAACGCCGCCCAGAACACACCTGTTGCCTGGTCTGCTAAATTTGGCCCCATAACAGCACCCGCCGGATTGGCGACACTAATGGCGTAATCCCAACCGCTTATTCCAAAACCGCCAGGCTCCATGCTAAAGCCGGTAGGGAATGCCCAGTAAATAAACCAACCCGCGTAATAAAACGTGGGGACAAGAAACGCAAACGCTAATATATTTTTAATACCAGAGGCTAAAACGTTTTTTAAGCGTGATGCGCCCATTTCGTAGGATAAAAACCCCACGTGAATAAGCACCATTAAAGGAATCGTTAAGTAATAATAGGTTTCAGCAGTAGCAGTGTTGGTTGCTGCCGCCGCGGATTTAAGTGAAGCCAGCTCCGCTGTTAGCGCCGCGATTTGTTCTTCCACGAGTGTTCGCTCCAATTGATACGGTTTTTATCAACATGCAGTGTCGACTGCACTGCTTGTTACACCTTTTCAGGATAACAGCCAATGCGGCTCGATTCCAATGCTTCAGCAGGATTTTATTCGTTGATCAAACCAATCTGAGTCCAATTGTTGTTAAGAATTGACCCTGAGCTCCTTGGCAGCCATCCAGCTAACGCTGATGTTGGAATCTTTCAATAAACAAGCAAGTTGAAACTTACTCGAAGCCTATGAAGGTGCACGGCTAGATACGCAAGCTGCAGCGACTTGGTAATTCGAATCTGCAACTTAGTATTTTACTCACGCAAACAGCACAGAAATTTTGACATAGCGTGAAAGCCAAACAGCAACTATAAATTTGACCCGTGTGTTGCTGGACTGTTTATGCTCAACTGTTTTAAAGAAACAAAATTACCAACCCTTTCCGCGTTAAGCCTTGCACTGATGAGCGTCGGTGCCTCGTTTTTTGTGAGCGCTCAACAGTCACTTCCAGCATCCCAAGGTGGCACATGGTCAGCCGTCCAAGCATGGCCCGTATTGGCCGTTCACGCCAACCTGTTACCCACAGGCAAAGTACTAGCCTGGGATGCGACACCCGACGACTTCGACGAAGACCCACACACCACTCAAAATTTCACCACCCGTGTGACTTCATGGGACCCAATTAGTAACACGCATACAGGCACTAACAACAACACCGACACCGACTTATTCTGCGCAGGCTCAGCGCAGCTTTGGGATGGCCGCGTTCTGTTTGCCGGTGGAGACAGCGAAAGAGCCGGCAAGAACGGTCCGCTCTCTAATACAAACTTGTACGATCCGTTCACCAACACATGGGAACGCACCAACAACATGCGCGCATCACGTTGGTATTCCAGCGTAGCCGCATTAGCTAACGGAGAAATGTTGACCTTAGGCGGTAGCTATTCGCCCGAACCTCTGGCAGAAGTATTCCAACTGAACAAACAATGGCGCCCCTTATATTTGCAACCACCCTATTCTTTAAGTGGAGACTATCAATGGTTGCAAGCCATCAGCGATGGCAGCGTACTGTACTTTGGCCCACATGATTTACTGGGTTCTGTGGATACGGCCAGTAACGGGCGCTGGCAGACGCACACCGTGCGCGACGGGTTTGGTTATAGAGGTTATGGCTCATACGCCATGTTTAATGAGCATCAAATACTCATTGCTGGTGGAGGGCAATCGTCCAATTCAAGCGTTGTTGTAAACACGATCGACAAAACCGTAACAGCGACTAATAATCTGCACATTGGCAGACGCCAACACAACCTGACCATTCTTGCCGACGGTTCTGTTTTAGCCAGTGGTGGGAACACCAGCGGTTCTGAATTAGTCGACTTATATACCGGAGCCTACGAGGCTGAAATTTGGAACCCCAACTCAGGTGAATGGTCGCTCACAAATCCAATGCAAGTTACCCGGCAATATCATTCTGTTGCGCTGTTACTGCCTGATGGCCGAGTATTGTCTGCAGGTGGAGGCTACTGCGGCATTTGTTCAACGTTGGGCTATGAAGAACAAAACGCTGAAATTTTCTCGCCACCGTATTTATTTGACGAACAAAATAACCTGGCGCAAAGACCTCAAATTTTGGATGCACCATTGCATATTGACTATGCAACTAACGTCCAAATTTCAGTAGACACGAAAAGTAAGATAGAGAAAGCGCATTTAATCAAATTAGGCTCCGTAACACACTCCCAGAATCAGGAGCAACGCCTCATTGCATTGGATTTTGAACACACAGCGAATCAATTGAACCTTGTTGCGCCTAACAATAAAACAATCGCAGCCCCTGGTCACTACATGTTGGTGATTGTTGTCGATGGCGTACCTTCTATTGGCTCTATTTTACGCTTGGGCAATGCCACACTCGCTAACGGTGAGTCTGTAAAAAATGCTATAGCACATGGTGGTATACAAGTTTTTAACTATGAACCTACCCAAGATAATGCCCTAATAAGTGCAA
>CALDTX010000094.1 GCA_937923565.1 uncultured Granulosicoccaceae bacterium
CGCTGTTTAACAGAGAGGCTTTACTGGTTGTGACCGTTCTGCCTTGTCGCACAATTTCAGCGTGTATGCGGAATCCACTGAAAGGAATGGGCCTGATAAGATCCACAGTAATACGCATTAAGCGTTGTTCTGGTACCGTTAATTCTAACGCCCTTGCTAGCAACCCGGTTGGCGGCCCTGCATGACAGCTGTTTTCGTCCCAAGGCCCACGCGTATGTTGGGTGGGAGAGAACCAGTCGTTGTCTTTTGTGGTGAAAAACGCATCGGCCATGTTGATTCGCCATCCTGCTTGAATTTAGCCTAAACTATCACAGGTTTCCTGATATTGAGAAAATCCTTTGAAAACGCGAAAATTGCTAAATGGCGGCGCTTGTCTTCCTGATGAAAATTGTTGATATCAACAGGCAGCCAGTGGAGCTGTACAAGGTGCTAAAATTTGAAGGCTTAGCGTCCAGCGGTGCGGAAGCGAAGCAGCTGATCGACAACGGTGAGGTTTGCGTCAACGGTGTTTGTGAAACCAGGAAACGCCGTAAGCTTATGCACGGGGACACCATTGAATACGATACCTTCATGTTAAAGTTAAGCTTTAACGAAAATCCAACGGAATAGTTGCCAACAGATATGAATGCCGTAACAGAATTACTCCAGTCGCATCGCTCAATTCGAAAGTTCACAGATGAAAAACTTAGCGCTGCATTAATTGAAGAAATTATGCTCAGTGGTCAGGCTGCCGCAACGTCAAGCAATGTGCAGGCGGTCAGTGTCATTCAAGTTAACGATCCCGAAGCTCGGCAACAACTGGCTGAGTATGCTGGTGGCCAACCTTATGTCGCCAGCGCTGGCGCTTTTTTCGTTTTCTGCGCCGACTTAAATCGTCCGGCACAAGCCTGTGAAATGCAAGGTGGTGACTTTGCTTCTGGCATGACGGAGCAGTTTTTAATTGCCAGTATTGATGTGGCCTTGTTTGCACAAAATTGTGTTGTCGCGGCACAATCACATGGCTTAGGCATTTGCTATATCGGTGGTCTGCGCAACAAACCTGCTGAAGTATCAACACTACTCAAATTGCCACACAATGTTTATCCGGTGTTTGGTTTATGCCTTGGTTTCCCAGATCAAAACCCTGAAGTTAAACCTCGGATGCCATTATCGTCTGTTTTGATGCAAGATCAATACAAGCAAGACTCCCATGTCGACAATATCAACACTTACGATGAAACAGTGCGTGAGTACTACCGAACGCGAACCGGTGGTAAAAAAGACAGCAGTTGGAGCGAAGAAATGAAGAAGCTAATCGGTAAGGAGAGCCGACCACATATGCGTGAATTTCTGGCATCAAAAGGCTTTACGTTACGTTAACGAGTTATTGGAGTTTAACTGTGCAAACTGTGAATAGTGCGACTGCCTCGGCCGCAACGATGAGCGACGAAGAATGGGCCATGCGTGTTGATCTGGCTGCCGCTTTTAGGTTGTGTGTTAAGTTCGACTGGCATGAGTCCATCGCTAATCATTTCAGCGCGTCGGTATCTGATGATGGCAAACAATTTTTACTGAATCCTAAGTGGCAGCACTTTTCCACCATTAAAGCGAGTGATCTCTTGCTACTCGACGCTGACGATAGCAGCATCATGGAAAGTGAAAATGCGCCGGAACCTTCTGCGTGGTCTATTCATGGTGCTGTTCACAGTCATGTATCGCACGCGAAAGTGTTGTTGCATTGTCACCCGCCGTACGCAACGGCATTATCCTGTTTAAAAGACCCTGAAATAAAACCGATCGATCAAAACACAGCCAGATTTTTCAACCGAATGGCCATTGATGTTGACTTCGGTGGCATCGCAGACGACGAAGCTGAAGGTCGGCGGATTGCACAAGCATTTGGTAACCAGTCCAATTTAATGATGGGTAACCACGGTGTGTCGTGTGCCGGTGAAACGGTTGCAGAGGCGTTTGAGCATTTGTATTATTTGGAGCGTGCGGCTAAGACGATGATGCTTGCATACGCGTCAGGCCAGCCGTTAAATGTGATGAGCGATGAACTTGCTGAGAAAACTGCCAGCACTTGGGAAGTGTACAGCGATTCGGCATTTGCCCATTTCGATCAGTTAAAAGCCATGCTAGACAGCAGCGAGCCAGACTACAAAACCTGATCGGCCTTTACAATGGTAACGGCGCACCCAATCAATGTGGGGGGCCGCTGTTAGTTTGTATTTTCAGGGCTAGTTTTTATTGGTTCTAGCTAGTGGGTATCTGCAGGTTTCATGTGTTCTCTGGGTAGCAACACGTTAAATTTCTCACGAATAAGCGCATCAGTCTCATCAGAAATATGTGTTGGGTAATGGCTTTGCAGCAGCTCATCAACCTTGGCCTTTGCTTTTTCCAGTAACACCGGTTTATTGTTCTCGGCCCATTCTTTAGGGCTTAGGCGATCGGCGATATCGGGGTAAATATACTCTCGTTGCATTAATGAGAGCGTTTGTTCATGACCAAGGTAGTGGCTGGGGCCATCAACACAAACATCTCTCATTGCGGTTAACGACAACGTGTCGTCGTTGACTTCGATACCACGTATGGTTCTGTTAATCGCTCCAAGCATGTCGTTATCAATAACGAAGCTTTCATAACAGCAGCCTAGTAGCGATGCGTGCATGCCGGCGGATTCATAAATGAGGTTAGCGCCTGAGTGCGCTGCCAAGGTGTTGGTGTAGGCTTTTTCAAATCCGGATTGCGCATCAGGAAATTTAGCGTCTGCCATGCCTGCCGCAATGCCTGTGGGTAAACCGAAAAAGCGCCCCATTTGACCACAGGCTGCCATGAGCACAGCTTGTTCGCCGCTGCCGCCGCTCATGGATCCGGTGCGTAAATCGGAGACGAATGGCCAGGTGCCAAATATGGCAGGGTGCCCGGGCACCATTAAATTAACCCACACTAAACCGGCTAATACTTCTGCAACCTCTTGGACCACCGCGCCTGCTAGAGCTGCAGGACTGGTAGCGCCGGCTTGTCCGGCAGCTAACAACAAGATGGGCATACCTGCATACACTGCAGATTCCACACAGTAGCAGGAGTCTTCTGCGAAACGCATGGGTGGTACAACAAAGCAGTTACTCATACTCACAAACGGGCGTTTGCGCCAGTTAGCTTCTCCACCGGCGATAATATGAAGCATTTCGATACTTTTATCGAAATGCTCTGGGGATACCCAGCTTGAGCCTACGTGTTTTTTGGTTCCTGAAACGGCTGCATAGCACGTATTGAAATCCATATCCAATGGATCAGGAACGTCACGTGGTACCAAACAACGTTGAAAAAAGTGGATGTTGTCGAGCTTATCAACCATGCGGGAAATGTTGTAAAGGTCGTCGAGTGTTGACTCGCGGTATTCATTATTTTCCACATCGGCAATATGAACGGCCGCACCTGCAGTACCAAAATAGACACGTGAATCGGATATTTCGATATCGTGTTCCGGGGTTTGGCCAAACAGCGTAATTTGTTTTCTGCAATTGGCGATGGTGTCTTCAACCAATGAGCGGGGAAAATACAAACGACCATTGTCGTACCGGCCACCGGCTTTGGTAACGGCTTCAACACAGGATGGAATAGCCTGAGACAGACCTATGGTTTCAAGAGCCGTGAACACCGCTTCGGCCACTTTTACCATGTCGGTATCAGACAAGGGATTAAAATTGCCTCCGGAAAGGCCTGGTCTGACTGCTTTGTCTTCGTCGGCTAACGGGGCCGCACGAAGGGCGCGTTTAGCAGCGCGTGCGCCTCGGCGCGATTGGCCTTTAGAGAGTTCAGTCATGGAATGCAGCCGTGTTTTGTGGGTTTGAACTTTGCCAAGTGTGCCATGAGTTTATCCGATCGTTTGCCGATATTACGACTATATTTGGGACTAAAGCGACGCTTAAACCGGGCACAATTTTGCTTGTGTTATCGCTTAATGATTGGTTACGCAAACAAAACGGTGTTTGCGCCGCTATTGGTATAGCAGCGAACAACTATGACGAGCATAGATTCTCAATAGTATAAAATTCAATTAGTTACACGCTAACAAGAGCATTTTACAGTGGCACTGCCTTTAGTCCCAATTTTAAAGATCATCGCACTGGGCTCGATCAAGCTGGTGTTTCTGCTCTTTGGCGCTGTGTTCTTTCCGATCTTGGCGTTGCGATTTATCCTCGGTGGCGCCTCGGGCATGTTAATGCCCACATTAGATTGGCTGGAAGAAGAAGAGCGTTTAGCACCGGAGCGGCACAAGGCCATTGTTGAGGATTTGCATGCACTGTCCAGCATCGAATTCACACGCAAGCAAGCTCGGCATTTACTGTTCAAACTGATTAAAAAATCGTTCGCCAATATGTGGCAAATGTTGTGTGCCATACCGGATAGGTTGCAGCATTTGTTAAGGCGCAAGCAATGAACAACACGGGTCGGAAGCTATTGTTATTTTCGGCAGCTGTACTGTCCATTTATTTAGGTGGTTTTTTTTACGATGAACTCGGCCCGTTTTTTTACACCGTTACCCTGGCGTTAATTGCCTCCGTCCCCCATTTAATTAAGTTTACGTTTTGGAAGAAAGTGCTCTTACTTTTACCCATGATTCTGCTGCGGGTGTTGGTGAAAATTGTATTGGCTGTGTTCGGTAAGAGTGCGGTACCAAAGATTCTGGCTCGGTATGCATCGCTGGAATTGTGGGCAAGACAAACCTTGCAGTCGTTTCAAACGACGAAAGGCAATGTGATAAACCGATGGCAGCGCACGAGCCAACAGGCTCGGGCTTATTTGCTGTTGATCTTTTTACCTTTTAGCGTTGTGATTTTTTTTGTTCTGATCATTATAGAAATACTGCGCTTAAAATTTGTACAATTTTTAATCGAGAAGCTATT
>CALDTX010000095.1 GCA_937923565.1 uncultured Granulosicoccaceae bacterium
CTTAATGCGGCTAGCTCTGCACCCATATCGCGCACTGCGTGAGCGTCTCGTTTAAGTTGAGACTTACTTGGGCCTTCAAATTCATCATTTTCTTCAGCAGAAGCTGAAACTTCGTCTATCATCTAAATAAGCCCTTTTTCAAGCACAAGTGTTTGGCCGGTATTTTGTGCATTACAGTGTTAAATCCGGTATTTTTTTGTTGTTTTTTCGCGACATACGTTATCTAATCATAGATCTGCTATCGACCACGAAGGTCGTCACGGGAATGTTTGGATCATCATGCTACGTTCGATCGCCATAGCTCTAATGATAACGCCATTTATGGCGTCGGCTGCTGCTGCGCAATCCGAACAAATCGATGATACCTTCAGCTTCAGCCACAGCGATCTCGATTCCATCCGATTTTCACGCGTCAGCAGTGATATCCCGGAGGAAAACATACCTGTTTACGCTCAGGGCATTGCTGACAGACAAACTGAATTTTCTTTTCGAATGAGCCCCAATAAACCCAATTTTTCCCGCGAGGGTGGTTTTGGTCTCAATATGTTTGGCCTTACCAAGCCGCACATGATAATCGAAAGTAATAAAATTTCGCAGGGCCGTATGCGTGAAGCTGTGCCCGACCTACATTCCGGCTTTGCCTATTCGGCGGGCGTCAAAATTGAACAGGAAGACGCCGATATCGACGGCACCGCTTATGTCAGTTCCAGTTTACTGGGATTGTCTTACGGGCGTCTTGGCAGAGTTTGGTACGGCGGGGTTGATGTCAATCTGGAGCAATTCTCCGATGACTATCACGGTGAAGATCAAGCCGACGTATTATCGCTCGATTTCACCACTGGATTACGCTTAGGCTGGACAGGCCTCACAGACGCTTCCCCTTTGTGGTTGCTTTCATTGCAAGGTAATTTTGATGTTCAAGAAGCTCACTGGGATCAAATTGAAGCCAAAAGTGATTGGTACCTGAACCCTAGCCTGTTTTGGAAGAACCCTGAGTTTACTTTTTCTGCTCAAGTGCAATTACCGGTTGAGCAGCCCTCAAACGATGGTTCGGACTTACCTGATTACCGCTTACGCGCAATATTTGAAAAGCAATTTTAATGCGCCTGGTGTAACCGGCGTTGTCGCTTCGCTGTTGTAAATGGAAGCAATAGGCGAGTTTTCGCGTTTGGTTTTTTATGTTTGTTTTTTATTGAGCCTTTGAATCCAGCTTTATCGCCTCTGAATTGCCCGTTTCGGTTACCCGATTCTTCAAACTTGTTAAGGTTAAACGTGCAACGAGCTTGCCGCGTTTATATTGTTCCATCCTGACCGGTACAAAATCTAACGCAGGCGCGAACCAAGTGTATGTATGACGAATGCTGCCATTGGCTGCGCTGCTGCGTACCCGTATGGTTTCCATTGACCCCAGTGTTGAGTCAATTTTTTCAACACCTTCGTTTAAGAAGTCCATGGTTTTTACTTTGCCGCTGTCGAATACTTGCATTTGTGCCTTCTCGAAACCGCTGCGTTTTAATTCGTTCATAACGGCTAAAGTGACGCTGAGGCGATCCAGTACAGGGTCAGAAAACGCCTCTGTGACTTCTTCGCCACGGCGTTTGTAGGTCAGTTTTTGCGCGTCCCAGTCGAACCATGCATCAACGGCACGTCGACTTTCTTCATCTTGGCGGTACGTGTAGCGTTGTGGCTGCACTACAGTATTCGTATCCATACTAATAACGTTAAATACGCTGATTTCCTGAATCTTTCCTTTGCCGGTGAGTTTGAAAACGCCGGTTGGTGTGGTTTTCAAACTGTAAACCCATTCATCGCCTTCGCGCGCGAGCGATAGTGTGGCGCTGCCCGCATTGATCATATTGTTGCCGACGCTGTAAACCACTTCAAATGGCGAGATTACGTCCTCAGATTGTGAAGCGCTGTCTGCGTGGCTTGGAGCCGCTGAGCTAATCAACAGTGATAGGGCCGCAAAAAAGAAAAATGCCTTGCTGAAGTACCGGCTAACAGTAAGGTTGCCTTCAAGCATTGAAAATTGCGCGTTCATGTGTTGTGTCCGTTTGCCGTTTCGAAGTTTGCCTGGCCGTTGAGGCAAAGCATCAATGCTCTTATATATAGCTCGTGTTCTTCTAATAAAACACGTGCTGCAAGCGAATCTTTGGTGTCGTTTGGAAGAACATCTATTACAGTGTGGGCAATGATTGGGCCGGCGTCCAGTTCTGGCGTTACAAAGTGGACGGTAGCACCGTGTTGCTTATCGCCTGCAGCTAACGCGCTGGCATGTGTATTTAAGCCAGGGTGTTTGGGTAACAGTGATGGGTGAATGTTTATCATTTTCCCTAAAAAAGGTGTTACTGCCGCTGTGCCTAAAACGCGCATAAAACCTGCGCAGGCAATCCAGTCAGCGTTCAATTCATTGAGGGCCTTTGCAAGGGCTTTGTCGAAGTCTTCGCGCTGCGCGAATGTGGTGTGGTCTATAACGATGGTTGCAATATGGTTCTGCTTTGCAAAGTCTAAGCCTGCCGCATTGGGGCGATTGCTGATAACAGCAACCACTTCAGCGGGTAGGCGGTTTTGTTGGCAGGCTTCGACAATGGCTTGCATATTGGATCCCCTCCCGGAGATCAATACGGCGATTTTTTTCACAAGAACAGCACTTCGTTTTTATCGCCGCTACCTATTTCGCCGATGTGCAGGGCAGTTTCGCCGCTCGCTTGCAGGCTCTGAAGGGCTGAATCCAGTTCGGCCTGCGGCACCATGAGCACCATGCCAATACCGCAATTAAATGTGCGACGCATTTCGGTTAAATCGATATTACCTGCGTTTTGCAGCCATTCGAAAATCGGCGGTAGTGTTATTTGCTCGCTTTGCAGCTTGGCGCATAGCCCATCTGGCAAACAACGAGGAATATTTTCAAGCAGACCACCACCGGTGATATGAGCCATGGCTTTTACATTGTTGGTTTTTAACAACGATTGAATCGCCTTAACGTAAATGCGTGTTGGGGTCATTAGAGCCTTGCCAAGCGTAGTGCCTTCAAAGTCCATATTGATATCATGCGACTCAATAACTTTACGTATCAAAGAGTATCCGTTCGAATGTGGGCCACTGGCGGCAATGCCGATGATCTGATCGCCTGCTTGTAATTGAGTGCCGTCGATAATGCGGTTTTTTTCAACAACGCCCACGGCAAAACCGCACAGATCGTAATCGTCACCTTCATACATACCCGGCATTTCGGCGGTTTCTCCGCCAAGCAGGGCAGCGCCTGCTTGCACACAGCCTTCTGCGATGCCACCAATGACCCGCGAAGCCTGATCAACGTCCAGTTTGCCGGTTGCGAAATAGTCCAGAAACCACAGAGGCTCGGCACCACACACCAGAATATCGTTGACACACATGGCAACCAAGTCGATACCAACGGTGTCGTGCAGGTTTAAATCGATGGCCAAACGCAGCTTGGTGCCAACACCGTCGGTGCCCGATACCATCACTGGTTGTTCGAATTGGTTCACGGGCAGCTCAAACATGCCACCAAAACCGCCAATACCGCCTAAAATACCCGGACGGCTGGTTCGAGCCACCATAGGTTTGATGCGCTCGACAAGTTCGTTTCCAGCGTCTATGTTCACGCCAGCATCAGCGTAGCTAAGTCCTGTTTTGTCCGGCATATTCGTTTTGTAGGTGTCGTTTAGGAATGAGCGAAATGTGCTTTCGCAGATAGGGCGTTATGATACGCGCTTCAAACACAGTTGGCTTGTGCAGGAAGCAGATGCAACGTTAAATTTTTAATCGGAAATAGAGCATGAAAGAATTGGCAAAAATGGAACATAGTCGAAATGCCCTAATCAGCATCGTTTGCCTGATCGCGCTAGCGTTATCCGGGTTGGCGAAAGCCCAAAATGACGCTTACAGTGCTGAAGTGGCGGTACGTGATCGCTCGCCTACGGAGCAACAATCGGCTTATCAGGTCGCTATGCGCGCGGTTTTACTTAGAAACAGTGGTGATAAAACTTTGCTCAATCGTGACGATGTGCGCGCTGGATTGCGTTCAGCTGAGCAATATGTCGATTCTTTTAGTTATCGAACCCCCGCTCCCGGCAGTTCAATTAGTCGTGATACGCCCATTACGGATGCCGTACGTCAGTCCGGGGAAGCCACGCAATTTATGCTGATCACCTTCGACCCGGTGCGTTTGAGTCAACTGATTTCGCCAAGCGGAACACAAAGCGCTAGTGCCGGCGAAACTGAGAATGACGCAACGATAACTAATCCATTTGAAAACGTGAAGTCGGCGCTGGTGTGGATAATCGTTGAAGACGGTGGTGGCCAAACCTTAATCAGTGGTGCGGCAGGTGGTAATGTGATGCAGCGTGCACGAGAAATTGCCGGTGGCGCGGGTATGGGCTTGCTCTTTCCGGCTGGTGATCAAATTGATCAACAGGCTGTGCCTGCTGAGGCTATTCAAAATGCCTCGGTCGATGTCATCAACGCCGGCGCCTCGCGCTATGCACCATCGGTTGTATTAGCGGCTTATTTGGTCAGAAACAGAACTGGTGGCTGGAGCGGTAACTGGCTTAAAACGGCAGGTGTGGCGCAACAAAACACAATCACGCAAAGCAATAGTCT
Organism: uncultured Granulosicoccaceae bacterium; assembly: GCA_937923565.1. Classification (GTDB taxonomy): domain Bacteria; phylum Pseudomonadota; class Gammaproteobacteria; order Granulosicoccales; family Granulosicoccaceae; genus Granulosicoccus. The sequence goes on from CALDTX010000095.1 coordinate 4,624, forward strand.
GGATGAAGCCCTGCAACAAGGATTGGAATGGTTGAATCCGGCGGTCGGTGCGGGCGCAAGCGCAGATTCGGTGTATGCCGGCGCATCCAATGCGGGCTCAGCGGCTGAAGCGTTGGTGTGGGTTGGGCCTTTACGCAGTACTGCCAGCTACGCTGAAGTGATGGCCTGGTTTAATGCGATACCCGATGTAAGAACGGTTTACCCAAAAGAAATACTCACTAACGGCATGGTCTTCGCGATAACCCCCAGAATCGCCATTAGTGCAGTTTCCGCGGCAGCGTCAACACGTACATGGCTTCGACAGTCCGCAACACCTACAGCGCTTAGCGAAAGTCGTTTTGCTCAGGATGTGGTTTTAAACTTTGAGTACAACCGGTAACCGACTACGCAAGCATGCACCCGCAATTGACATTACCGCTAGGCATTGTGCCGTCGTCGTCTTTCGCTAACTTCTATGCGGGGCAGCGTAACCAAACCGCACTCAATAGCATCAGTGCTTTCGCTGCTGGTCAGGGCGATGAAAAGCAGTTGTTTATTTGGGGCGCGTTGGGCGTTGGTAAATCTCATTTGCTCAGTGCGACTTGCCAAAAAGCAGTAGAGAGCAATTTGCAGGTTTCTTATTTAACGGGAGAACTCGCTAATCATCCACATGCGCTTGATGGCCTCGAACACAGTGATATTGTTTGTATCGATGATATTCAATGTTTAAACAATGAAGCGCAAACTGAATTGTTCCATTGCATAAACCGTTGCAGAGCGGGGCATACCCGTTTGTTGTTGTCTGCAGATAATGCGATAGAAAATCTTGGTTTTGCACTGCCCGATTTGCGTACCCGGCTCAGTTGGGGGCCAGTATTTCATTTGCAGTTATTGGAAGATGCAGAACTCAGGCAAGCCTTATCACATGTTTTACAAAGTCGGGATCTTGTTGTGAATGATGATGTAATGGACTATTTACTGCGTCATTTTCCAAGAGATATTGCCAGGCTTAAAGCGTTAATTGATGAACTTGATAACGCCTCTATGCGTGCAAAACGGCGCATTACCATTCCGCTTATTCGTGGCGTTTTGCAATAGTTTTTTGCGTTTCCTATTGCTGTTGCTCATTCTGCTGCTGCCCTTTCTGTTGTGCGTGCGCTTTCGTTATTTGGCAGATCGTTCATCGCTTCTTGCGGCATCTTTTGGGGCGAAGCGTGCGTAGAAAATACTGCCCACAAACAACAGTAAACTGAATAACACCGTTAGGTAGCCAAGCCATGCCTGACCTTCAGCGTGATTAACGCTGGTGTCGATACCCACAATAAAATAGAACATGGACAAAAAGCTCACCCACTGATGAGTGTAGCGTTTCGCGTGTAACAACCCTCGTAAAGGGAATAACAGCGGTACGATCAGTAGCGTTAGCGGGATAACTCTGGGTATGTTTTTGGGTGGCGCTAACCAGGTAAACCAGCTAAGCAGTAAGAACAAAAGGCCAAAATAACCTATCAGTGTGCACCAGCGTGCCAAGAATAATTTTTGCATTAATCTGATTTTAGTCTTAGCGCCATTTGCGCTACCCGTTGGCCCAATAGTTTACACAAGCTGGCTTCTGTTTCATCGAGTTCGTGATCGCCCTTTTCACCGGAGACATGGCTGGCACCGTAAGGTGTGCCGCCGCGACTGGTTTGCATAAGTCCGGGATGTGAATAGGGTAAGCCAACGATTAGCATGCCATGGTGCATCAAGGGTATCAGCATGGATTGTAACGTGAACTCTTGTCCGCCATGCATACTGCCAGTAGAGGTGAACGCTGCGCCTGGTTTGGCTTCTAAAGTACCGTTAAGCCATTGCGTTGTTGTTTGGTCAATAAAATATTTCAAGGAAGCCGACATATTCCCATAATGTGTTGGGCTGCCAATGATCAAACCGTCGATATCGTGTAGGTCTTGTGTACTGACATACACGGCACCCGATTCGGGCACGGCAGGCTCAGTGCTTTCGGTGGTTGTCGATACCTTTGCGGTACGCCTTACTTTGGCTTCGCAGCCGTTAACCTTGTTAATACCGCGTGCCACACACTGGGCCATTTTCTCTGTGTTGCCGCCGTTGGTATCGTAAACCACCAAAATTGTTGCGCTCATGGATTTTCCGCTACGTGCATTACCTTGGAAAACGTGCAGTTTGTCACAGTGTGCAGAAAAAAGGCGATGATATTCCATAGTTCGCGATTTTCGCCGATAACACTGCTGTCTCCTTGATAACTAGATGCCTGTGTTAGCTGAAAACGCCAAACGATTCGCCGACCCCGCCACGGGTAAGCTTGAACTTAGAGCTGTGCTTGAAGGACTATTGCAAGATGGTCTGATCGATGAAGCTAACTCTAAGTTACTGTTGTCGATAACCAAGCCGAGTGCCGGGCAAAAAGACCTTGGTCCGCTTGAGCGAATAGCTAACAGTGGCTGGCCGTCAATGAGAGATGGCGAAACGCTGATCGATCTGGATTTTCTATCCAAGTGGCTGGCCGACAAAACCAATTTGCCTTGGAAACGAATCGATCCGTTAAAGGTTGATGTGCCAACAGTTACGGCGGTTACCTCCTCCGCTTACGCGACACGCTTTAATGTTATCTGCGTTGAGGTAACACCCGAATATGTGGTTTTTGGTACGGCTGAACCTTTCTATGATGAATGGCAAAGCGAGCTTAGCTCTGCGCTTAACAAAGAAATCAAATTGGTTATTTGTAACCCGAATGATATTAGACGCTATCTGGTTGAGTTTTATTCTTTGTCCAAATCAGTGTTGGGTGCTAAGACAGATCATAGTCGTACATCCAGTGCCGTACAAAATCTGGAACAACTCATGGAGTTGGGCAGAGGTGGCAAGCTAGAGGCTAACGACAGTCATGTTGTGAGTATTGTTGATTGGTTATTGCAATACGCCTATGAGCAAAGAGCCAGTGATATCCACCTTGAACCTCGACGCGAAGACGGTGGTGTGCGTTTTCGTATCGATGGTGTGATGCAGCAAGTGTATGACATGCCTGCAGCGGTTATGGCGGCTGTAACCAGTCGACTAAAAATTCTTGGACGAATGGATGTGGCTGAGAAAAGACGCCCGCAGGATGGTCGACTCAAAACGCGCAACGCAGAATCCAAAGAAGTTGAATTACGTATTTCAACGATGCCTACGGCGTTTGG
>CALDTX010000096.1 GCA_937923565.1 uncultured Granulosicoccaceae bacterium
CGTTTTGATAACTCTTTAGTGGTAAGAGAAAACCCTTTGTCGGTACCCGCTAAAAAGTAAATAGCGCCCGCGACTAGGAGTATTAGCAGTAGAAGCACTAGCAACAGAATGGCAAGCCACTTGAATAGTTTTTTCATTACAAGTCCGGCCCTAGCGATAAATGGACACGAATGCCACCTTCGTCGTTGTCACTAATGGGCGTAGCTATATCGATACGAAACGCGCCTACGGGTGATTGCCAACGAACGCCGAAGCCTGCACCAACACTGTAAGGCTCATCAAAGTGATCGAACGCACGCCCAGCATCCGCGAACAAAGCGCCACTCCATAGATCTAAAAAGCGATAGTTATATTCAAGGCTCAGCACCTCTAAGAAGCGACCACCGATGGCATCGTCAGTGTCCTCATCTCTCGGCGACAGGTCACGGTATTTAAATCCGCGCACGCTCCTATCACCTCCAGCAAAAAAGCGTTGTGAGACTGGCACACTTGTAAATCGGTTGGAATGAATCGCACCGTATTGGACTGAGCCAATGACTGTGTTTCTATCGCTTAGGGCTTTTAAATATTTAAACGAGCCTAAAACCTTGATGAAGTCGATGGACGATAGCGCACGTTTAGAGCCCCCCATAACTAAAATGCTGGACGCTTGGCCCCAAGTCGGGAATGGACTGCCTGTGCTCCGACTTCGAGAATAGCTGAAGCCTGGCAGCAGAAGATTAGTCGTGTCTTCGAAGCCACTGACGGTAAATCTTTCACGTTCCCATCGTACGAACAATGACTCCGACCATTGTGATGCGGTGCGAGAGACCCTTTGAAAATGTAAGGACCGTATGAAGCTATCGGTATCGCCAGTCGAGTCATTTTTTAAGCCGTACTCAATACCCCAATAGTTGAACAAGGGCTCGTTGCGGCGGGGAATGCGGTAGGACACGCTGGCATCCTGCTCATCTTTAGATAACACCACTTGAAAATCAGCAGAATGGCCGAGTCGATTTATGAGGGGTTTTCCCCAACTAAGCTTGGTACGAGCGCCTGTGTCTGTAACAAAGCCGAGTCCAACAGCCACTTGATTGTTGTCTTTACGCGTAAGGCCAACCTTGACTGGAATAGTTTTGCCATAGCGTCTGTCCTGTTGCGGTTGGACTCTAACGCTTTTGAAATAGCCGCTGTTTTGCAAATTTTGAGTGAGTACGCCAATCAGGCTTGATTCGTAGGGATCATTCTCGTCAAATGGCATCCAACGTTGTAGGAAGGTTTTCTTAAACGCATTTTGCTCAAAAACGATAGGGCCAAATGTGTATCGTACCCCCGTATCAGCGACCAATTTGATATTGGCGTTGAGTTGGCGTCTGCTGACACGAACTTCGGATTCAATAAAGGTGAAATCGAAGTAGCCCAAGTCCAGAGCTCTATCTAACAGAGCCGCCTTGGTAGCTTCGTAATCGCCGGATACAAAGATGGCGCCTTTTATAAGCGGTAATTCTTGTAGCACTCGGCTGTATTGAGGGTCGTCTTCACCAACACCTTGAATACGGATGTCCACATTGTCGACAAGTACTGGGTCTAAGGGGTTTATCGCGATATCCAGAATCGTGTCTGCTTCAACGGTTCTTGTTGTGATTTCAATCGTGGCATTGTAGTAACCCAAAGCACTTAGCGCATCCTTGGCAAGTGCTGGCAATGCGTCGACGTACCGATTGAATTTACGCGTGTTGTCGGCTGCTGGTGGCTTACCTGCGACAAGCTCTACGTTGGTTTTTAAATCGCCTGAGACACCAGTAACTAACACCTTTGTTGCGGCGTGCACAGCAGGTGACAGACTGAAGCACAATCCGATAAGTACCGCATAAAAAAGTAGTTTGCGAGTATTCACTGAGCTAACAGGTGCTCTATAATTTTGGCGCTTGCAGTGCCGTCACCGTAAGGATTATTTGACTGGCTCATGGCTTCCCAAGCACTGTTATCGTCCAGCAGTCGGACAACGTTGTCTACGATACTGTGTTCACGGGTGCCGACTAATTTAACCGTGCCAGCGTCAACCGCTTCTGGGCGTTCTGTTGTGTCGCGCATAACCAATACAGGTTTGCCCAGTGCGGGAGCTTCTTCCTGAATGCCTCCGCTGTCTGTGAGAATGATATGGCATTGAGTCATTAACCACGTAAAGGCTAGGTAGCCTTGCGGCGGTATCAGATGAACATTGTTACAGCCTGCTAAATGTCGATTAACAGGTTCCTGAACGTTAGGGTTCAGATGAACCGGATATATAACCTGAACATCGTCGCGTTGTGCAAGTGTGGCTATTGCCTTACAGATGTTTTCAAACCCATCACCAAAATTTTCACGTCTGTGGCCCGTGACCAGTACCAGTTTTTTCTCATCCAATATCGGTGGAAGTGTCTCTGCAATTTCCTTGGCAAGAACTGGGTTGCCCTGCAACTGTGCGCTGACGTCAAGCAAGGCATCGATAACTGTATTGCCAGTCACTGAAATATGGCTGGCATGCACACCTTCATTCAAGAGGTTTTGCTGTGATGACGCCGTGGGTGCGTAATGGTGAGCCGCTAACGCGCCGGTCAGTTTACGATTCCCTTCCTCGGGCCATGGTGAATAAATATTGCCCGTTCTTAAGCCAGCTTCTACGTGGTGTACGGTTATTTGGTGGTAATAGGCTGCCAGTGTGGCCGCAAATGTCGTGTTGGTATCTCCATGTACAAGCACAACGTCTGGCTTGTACGTTGTAAATGCAGTACGCAGCCCTTGCATAACACCCGTTGTGATATCGATTAGATCTTGGCCTTGTTTCATGATGCCCAGATCGATGTCAGGCGTTTGCCCAAACAACGACATCACTTGATCGAGCATCTCCCGATGCTGCCCTGTTGAACATAAAACGCTTGTTACATCTGGGTGACTGTTAAGCCGCTTAACTAAAGGTGCCATTTTAATGGCTTCTGGGCGTGTGCCGCAGATAATCATAGTGCGCAAGGTTGAGCGGGTGCTTACCATTTAATCGGGTTCGCAATCATCTGGAAAGCGAGCTTGCCAACCGGCAAAACCACCGTCCAAGCTATAGACCTCTGCAAAACCTTTCTCTGCCAAGTAAGCGCCTGCGCTTTGACTCATGTTGCCGTGGTAACAACATACGATTAGCGGTATGTCCATGTCGGTTTCGTCAACAAATGCCTGAACTCCGGAATTATCCATGTGCATGGCTTCTGTGATGTGGCTCAGCTTGTAGCTGTCTGAGTCACGTATATCGATAATATTGACGGGTCGGTCAATGATCATTTGGTGAGCATCTTCGAGCGGTAGACGGGAATAGTGCGACATGGTCAAACGGGGCGGTTTGGAAGTAGGGTCTGATTATACTGTCTGTAAGGCTAACGCGTTGGGCGTCGTGCAAGCTTTTTTGTGCAAATACCCGCCTACTCAGACGCTTGTAGGTAGACTGATGCCGCAATTTATTAAAAAACACGCAACGTATGCCTTTCTCTGTCTCCGATATGCCCGCAGCTTGGGGTGAGTCTTTGTTCACCGCTCAGCTTAAAACATTACCTGAAGACTTCCTCGTTAATGAGGTTTTGGATATTCAGCCTGATGGACAAGGTGAGCATTTATTCCTGCATGTCGAAAAAACAGGCATGAATACCGACGAGTTGTCAGATTTGCTTGAGCGCGCCTATCAGGTTGATTCCAAAGCAGTCGGCTATGCAGGAATGAAAGACAGGCATGCCGTAACGTCGCAGTGGTTTAGCATAACCACGCCAGAGACGGTGGAGTCATTGAATGCGATTTTGAGCGAAACCAACGCTGATCATAAGCACGCACGTGTGCTGCAGTCTGAGCGACATTCGCGCAAGCTTCGTCATGGTGCACATAGCGGCAACGAGTTCACAATCACTCTGAAACAGGTGCAAGCGCAAGGTGAGCATTCGGTTGAAGACTTGCAAAAACACGTTGAGGACCGGATTGCTTCTATAAACAGTTTCGGTTTTCCCAATTATATTGGGCCGCAGCGGTTTGGTTTTGGTGGGCAAAATCTGGTGCGCGCACGGCAATGGTTTCGTCAGCCGAAAAAGCGCGCCTCCCGTCAGCAACGCAGTTTGTGGCTCTCGTCCTCCCGCAGTGCCATTTTTAACGCGGTGTGTGCGAGGCGAGTTGATCAAGGCACGTGGCAACAACTATTACCGGGCGAGCCTGCCATGCTGGAGGGGTCACGCAGTTTTTTCGATACGACATCGAGCACGCCAGAGGAATTGCAAACACGACTGGACGCCTTTGATATTCATCCGAGCGCTCCTTGGTGGGGGCGAGGCACTAACCCCTCAACGGGTGAGTGTGAGGCGTTCGAAGCTAATATTCTTGAAGAATTCAAAGATATCTGTGGTGGCTTAGAAAGGGCCGGACTTGCGCAAGAGCGTCGTGGAATTCGTGCGCAAGCGCACAATCTCAGTCACCGATGGCTCGATGAAACCACGCTTGAGCTCAGCTTCCTCTTGTCTCCTGGCTTGTTTGCCACCACATTGTTGGGTCAATTGGGCGTGTGTCATGAGCCTGATCGGCGTCAATCCACTTAACTTTTAGAGTAATCGCATGATTTGGGGAAAACTGCTGGGTGGCACGTTCGGCTTCATGATTGGAGGACCGATCGGTGCGGTGCTCGGTGCTGCATTGGGCCATTCTTTTGACAAAGGGATGCACATCCAG
>CALDTX010000097.1 GCA_937923565.1 uncultured Granulosicoccaceae bacterium
CCACCGACCCTGAACTTTATAAAAGAATTGTGGGTTAGAAGCTGTTGTTAATTACAGAGATTTGATCATGGATATAATCCGGTACGACTTACTACCAGAAGCCGCACAAGTGCAACTTGGTCTTATTGTTTTGCAATCAGACGTTACCATTGAAGACGAGTTTCGTTATTACTTTGCAGATCAAAGCGTGAGCTTGTTCGTTAATAGAATTCCATTTGAGAACGAAGTTAACGCTGATACCTTGCAAGCGATGGAAGGGCATATAGCCAATACCATGTCATTATTTCCAATTAACACAGTCTTTGATGCATTGGGTTACGCCTGTACATCTGGAGCTATGCATATTGGTGGCCAAAAAATAACGACGTTGGCGCGGACAGAGCGTGATTGTAAATTTGTCAGCAATCCACTGGATGCGGCTGTAGCTGCGCTTAAAAAAAAGCAATTCAACAAAGTGGCGTACTTGGGGCCCTACAGTGAAGCGGTATGTAACGACATGATCGAACGTTTTAAGCAAGCGGGTATCGATGTCATTGCCTCGGCTAGTTATAACGAGGCAGAGGATCGACTAGTTGGGCGGATTTCTCCTGAAACTATTCGAAGGGATGCCATTAAACTGGCAAAGAAACACCCGGATCTGGATGCCGTCTTTATTTCTTGCACGAATATGAAGTGTGCGCAGGTTATTCCAAACATTGAATCTGCCACTGGTATTGCAGCTGTGTCGAGTAATCAGGCTTTAGCCTGGTCGTTGGCTGACGCAACAGGCTTGAAGCTCGATGTTGAAAAAGGCAGTTTGTTTAAATTGTTAGCTAAGTAAAGTCACAGGTGGGTCGCTGGCATCTTACGATTATTAGTTGTTCTAATTAAGTCATGACATTACGTTTTTTCTCTGACAAGCAACGCTCACCGCATTTGGGGCCATACCCCACAGAGCGTCTGACCCGCTCTGATGCGGCGATCAATACGTCAGATGTACCTGAGTTGCAACAACTCTCGTTTAAAGACGCTAATAACCCATACTCAATAATCAATGCAATGACAGAGCATCAAGCGATGCTTGATGCTATTCGGCGTGGGTTGGTCAACAAGGCGAAAGCTCAATGCCCTGCCGATACGCAGGAACGTGCTAATCATTTAAAAGCGTTTTCCTACTTCTGTGACGCCTCAGTAGCAGGTATTTGCTTGTTAGATGAATCTGCGTTTTTAACGAAACCTTTTGTGAACCCCGACATCGCTCGTTTGGCTGAAGACTTGCGTACTCGCCAAACTAAAACATTGGCCTCGGGTATCGATTTAATCATGGCCGACTTGCGCGAATCCATGGACGCGCCACCAAGCTCCATTGAAAGTCATACGCACGCGATGGTGTTGCTGTATGAATACCCTCGCGATCCCACGCGCGAAGAACCGGGTAGCGATTGGATAGTCGGTGCCCAAGCACATCGGGCGGCATTGCTCGCAAATGAAACAGCGGTTGTTTTAGCTAACTATCTGCGTTTGCTGGGTTATGACGCAAGAGCACACTCGGCATCTACCAGTGATGTCAATTTAAATGCTTTGGCGGTTATGTCCGGATTGGCTAGCGTAGAAAACAATGCACTTGTGCATCCTTATATTGGCAAGCGTTTCGGTTTAGCAGCTGTAACCACTACATTCGAAATGGTTGCGGATAAACCTTTGCAAGCTGCAGGTATGCAGAATCGACGTCAAAGTCATGGTTTAGCGTGGCAGCTGGGCCATGGGTTTTCAAAGAACGCGTTTAATTTTGTGCCTTATGCAAAACGTCGCTTTGTTGATGGCTTGCATCCTTTTGAAAAGCTTAAGCGCGTTGATAAACCCACAACGTATATGGATGAAGAACACATTGCGAGGGTACCGAAGCGTACCGATATGTTTGCCCGAGCGCAGTTTGGTGATATGGGTAAGTCGCTTCAACAGGGTGCGAAGGGTGGCCATTATGCTCGAAAAGCAGCACCTTCCATGGCGCAGCGGCGAGCTTTGGGTGCATTTGTACTGTTGCAGGATGGTCAAAGCCAACCGCAAAAACACAAGCTCGATCCACAACACGCGGCTGAGTTAGTTAAGGCGTGTGGGTATTTTCTAGGGGCTGATGCAATGGGTGTTTCCCGCTGCCCCACCTGGAGTTGGTACTCGCATGATGCCACTGGCGCTGTGTTAGAGCCGCCACACGATCAAGCTATATCGATGATTATCGACCAAGGGTTTAGCACGATGGATGGTTCGTCCGGCGATGACTGGATCGCCGTTTCGCAGTCTATGCGGGCCTACCTGCGTTTTTCTTTGCTCGGTGGTGTGCTGGCGAAACAAATTCGTAACCTGGGTTATAGCGCTAAGGCGCACACGGTTATGGATGGCGAAGTTCTACAACCGCCGTTGTTGTTGTTGTCTGGCTTAGGTGAGGTTTCCCGAATCGGTGAGGTTATTTTAAATCCGTTTTTAGGGCCACGCTTAAAATCTGGTGCCGTGACTACGGATCTGCCGCTTGCCCACGACAAACCGATTGATTTTGGATTGCAGAACTTTTGTGAGAGTTGTAATAAGTGCGCACGTGAATGTCCTTCTGGCGCTATCACTGCGGGGCCGAAGCTTATGTTTAATGGCTACGAAATATGGAAATCAGACAGTCAGCGTTGTGCGAACTACCGGATCACCACTGAAGGTGGTGCCATGTGTGGCCGGTGTATGAAAACCTGCCCGTGGAATCTTGAGGGGTTGTTTAAAGAAAAACCGTTTCGCTGGACGGCCATGAAAATTCCGAAAGCAGCACCTTGGCTCAGTAAATTAGACGATACATTAAACAACGGTAGTTTAAACCCGATTAAAAAATGGTGGTGGGATCTCGAGTTACAAAACAATGGCGCGTATTGTCCTACCTCTAAGCCAGTGAATGAACGTCGTTTACAAAAAGACCTGCATTTAAAATATAAAGACCAAACACTGGCGGTTTATCCGGCGAATCTGGCACCGCATCCGTATCCTTATCCATTCCCGATGGATCGGGAAAAAGGCATTGAAGCGTATCAAGCAATGATAACGGCCGAGCAATATCAAATTCGCTTAGCCAACAATGATACCGACGGGCTATTCCATGAATATTCTGCTGATACGCAAAGCCCGGTTTTACAGGTACAAATAGTATCTGTAGATCACATGACCGACAACATCGTGAAGTACGAGTTTAAAGCGCTGGATGATCAAGACTTACCCGAATGGCATGCCGGTGCGCATCTGGATATCGTCATAGCCCCTGAGTATTTACGGCAATACTCAATGAGTGGAGATCCAGCTGATCGCTCCACGTATCAAATTGGCGTTTTACGCGAAGATGATGGCAGAGGTGGGTCTCAACTTATGCACCGAATTTTCACGAAAGGTCGCAAGTTGTTTGTGTCTAAACCCATCAACCATTTCCCTTTGATTGAAACGGCGAGTAAATCCTATTTGTTTGGTGGTGGTATTGGTATTACGCCAATGATCGCGATGGCGCATCGCTTACACGCTATCGGAGCCGATTTCGAATTGCATTACTCGGGGCGTTCGCGCGCAAGCATGGGGTATCTTCCAGACTTAGCTTCCTTTGTGTGGTCGGGTAAGGTGCACTATCACTGCACCGACGAAAACTCACGAGCAGACTTTACCAGTCTAATACCCCGTTTCGCAGAAGGCTTGCAGCTTTACACCTGCGGTGCAGAGCGTTACATGGATGCAGTCATGAGTTCCGCTAAATCGGCTGGATTTCCAGAAGAGAATTGTCATTTAGAATATTTCTCTGTCCCTGAAACGCCGGATTGGGAGAACCATGCGTTTCAATTGAAGTTAGCACGCTCAGGTAAAGTGCTTTCAGTGCCTGATAATCAGTCTGCAGCAGAAGTGCTGCTGGCGCATGGCTATAATATCGACTTAAAATGTTCTGACGGTTTGTGCGGCGTGTGTCAGTGCAAAACCATCAGTGGCGATGTGGAGCACAGAGATTTCGTGCTTTCGCGTAAGCAACGCGAAGATACAATCATTTTGTGCCAATCCAGAGCACAACACGAAAATGGTGTCATTGAATTAGACCTGTAGCGCTTGCGCTTATTCGCTTGCATTCTGTAAAGAAGCGCTGGAGAATGGCGTAATCAATCAACTGTAAATGAGAGCAAAGTAATGGATGTAAAAGGCAAAAAAGCGATGGTATTCGGTGGTACTTCAGGCATCGGATTAGCTACCGTTCAGCAATTAGTCGATTTAGGTGCCAATGTTGTTGCTCTTGGCCGAGATGCTGCAAAAGCCAGCTTAATTCCATCTGAAGCCACGTTTGTTCAATGCGATGTCCGCGATAGAGATGCACTAACAAAAATCTACAACGATCAGGGTGGAATCGATATTTTAGTCAGTGCCGCAACCGGTGGCTCGCGTGCAATAGGGCCCTTTGCGCAGATGGATTTGGATGGCTATATGGGATCTTTCGATAAGTTATGGGGTTATGCCAATGTGGTTCGCTTGGGGCTGGAGCACTTGTCAGATGAAGGTGCCATTGTGCTTGTGTCCGGTTCGCCAGCCAGACGTTGTGGTCCAGGGCAGGTGGCGTTGTCGTCAGTTGGTGGTGCAGTAGAGGCTTTAAGTCGTGCAGTGGCGAAGGAAATAGGGCCAAAGCGTATTAATGTGATGTCACCCGGGCTTATCGATACACCAATGGTGCCGTTAGAGGGTAAGGAGCGTGACGCGCACTATGAGCGTTTAACCGGTAACAACTTAATCTCGCGCGCTGGTACGCCGGATGAATGCGCGCAAGGGATTATTTTCCTTATTCAGAACGATTTCGTGACTGGCACAACACTCGATGTTGATGGTGGTATTTTACTCTCGTAGTGTTTGTTTATTAATCCGACGCAGCGCTGCTTTCCGTTGTCGCAACGAAACGCATCGAAGCGCTGCTCGGTAACGCGGCTATAAGGCAATGTCGCCGGCGTAGTCTGTTTAAATGGGGGCGTGTAAACGCGTACCCTTAACCACAATTCCCCCTCGATTACCTACCTCAATTGAACCGTAACGTTGTTTGAAAACGGGTGGTAGTGGTCGGTCGCCTGCGATGGATAACCAAAGCCTGAGTAGATGCCGTCGTTTGGCAGGATCTGGCCAATCAAGAAAACCGGTTCTATCGTGTAACTGGTTATGGTTGTAAACAAATTGCATATCACCCGGTTGTAGCTGCATGCTTAGATGCATTGCCGGATCGTTAGCAATCTCATCGAAGCGATCAAGGGCTTTTATTGTGTCTGAACTGAGCGGAGGCGCATCGTGGAGTCGTTGTGCACTGTCTATGTATTGTCGTTGATAAAAGACGGTTAAGAAGCCTTCGTACCAGCTGAACACAGGAATTTCCATAAAAGGCTTTTCGCCTTCGGGGATCTCTCCACGCCTATCGGTGGCGATAGGCTCAAATAACTTCTCCAGTAGTTCAGGGCACTCAGAGCGCATCCGGTTGTAAATAGACTCGGCACTCACCAATAAAGATAAGCCGCCTTCTTTTGCTTCTTGCAGGCATAACAAGCCAACAACATCTGCGCTGTCTGTGTGGAAGGTTTGTCTTTCGCACGTTTGGTAAATGCGGCTGTTGGGGTCGTTGATATCAGCGCCTACATCACGTACATGGCCCAATATATGCCCTTGGGCGTTTTGTGAACGCGCACTGCCGATATGTGCGCCGATACCACAAAAAATGGTTGCTGCGAACTTTTGAGAGTACGTGTTGACGGGTAATCCGCGAATGATTCCGACGCCAATACCCTGCAAGATTGTATTGGATAGTAACCCTAAATAGGTGTTGAATTTTTTTAACGGAAAGTCATTCTTGGTTATTTGGCCAATGTCTTTATCGAGTGTTAAAAAATGATTGGCGGCATTTTCTAAATCCTGAATTTCGGGGGCTGATAATGAGTGCAGCCATTTGTCGGGAGTTTGTTGTAACTGCGAGCCTAACCAGGCTGAGGAGCCGTTCAGTTTCGCTGGCAGTTCAGCAAGAAGCGGAGTAGGCGAATGCTGTGTTGGTTCTTTCATTGGGTGCTGTTCTCTTCCGAACTTAGACCAGTTAGTCGTTGTAGGGTTAATGCCGTGAACCTTACGTCTGCAGGGTTGGTGCGTCAAATAGCATAGCATTTATATGTTATACTTCATAATGATTATTAGGTGTAGCGGTTGTTGGTAATTTCATCTTTTCACAAGGTTATAGTTCAAGTATGAATGTTAATGGTTTAGTCGCAGTAGTCACTGGCGGTGGAAGCGGATTGGGCGCGGCCACAGCCTCTCATTTAGCAAAACTGGGTGCTCGCGTAGCTCTGCTAGACAGCAACGAAACCAATGCAAAAGCGCTTGCAGAGAGTATCAAGGGGCTTGCGTACAAAGTAGATGTCACCGATGCGGAAGCAGTCGGAAAAGCCTTCGACGACATTGCCTCGCAATGGGACACACCACGAATAGTCGTTAATTGCGCTGGCATTGGGCATGCCGCGCGTATTGTTGGCCGCGATGGCAGCTTGTCTATTGATCTGTTTGAAAAAACAATACGCATTAATCTTATTGGCACTTATAACGTAATGAGTCATGCTGCTCGCCTTATGGTGCCGTCAGATCCACTTGACAGTAATGAGCGTGGTGTCATTATCAATACGTCATCAGTTGCCTGGCAAGATGGGCAGGTGGGTCAGTCTGCCTATGCGGCATCCAAAGGCGGCATTGCATCGATGAGTTTGCCGGTTGCCAGAGAGTTAGCTCAATTTGGTGTGCGTGTTGTTGCCATTGCTCCGGGCTTGTTTGAAACACCCATGATGGCAGGACTTCCTAAGGAGGTAACCGATGCCATTGCCAGTAATATTCCGTTTCCAGCGCGGCTAGGGCAACCTAACGAATACGCCTTGATGGTCGAGCAAATTGTAAACAACACTTATTTGAATGGCACAACCATACGTCTCGATGGTGCTGTTCGTCTTACGGCCCGTTAAGAGTAGCATTCATGAGCGACCCAATTTTAAAGTGTGAGCAGGATGGCGAGCTGGCTATCTTACAACTGAACCGTCCCGACAAACGCAACGCGATGAACGATGCATTGCTGGGTCAAATTGATGATTTTTTCAAACAACCACCTGACTGGGCTAAAGCCGTTGTGCTTACAGGCAACGGTGGTAATTTTTGTTCTGGCTTAGATCTCAGTGAGCATGTGGCCCGTGATGCGGAGAGTACATTAAAGCACTCTCGTGGGTGGCACGACGTTATGCAGCGTATTCGTTTTGGTGGCTTGCCGGTTATATCGGCATTAAGTGGCGCAGTCATTGGTGGTGGTCTGGAATTGGCGTCTGTTACGCATGTGCGTGTTGCCGATAACAGCGCATTTTTTCAGCTCCCCGAAGGCAGACGCGGCATCTTTGTCGGTGGTGGTGCCAGTGTTTCTGTTGGTCGCCTGATAGGCGCCGACAGAATGACCGAAATGATGCTAACCGGTCGTCGTTATGTGGCTACTGATGCATTGAGCCTTGGGTTAGTGCATTACTGCGTCGAAGAAGAGTCCTTATTATCAACAGCTGTATCACTGGCTCGCAAAGTAGCAGACAACGCGCCTTTATCTAACTACATCATGATTCAAGCATTAAGCCGTATCGAAGATATGTCGAAATCGGACGGGCTGTTTACTGAAAGTTTGTGTGCTGCCATTACGCAAACCAGTCCGGATGCCGTTGAAGGTTTAGCTGCCTTTTTAGAGAAACGAAATCCTGAGTTTCGATGAGCAAGCTCAAGCCTGCAGACATATCGCCCGAACTCCACTCCGACAATGTGCTTACAGAGTTCACGCTACAGGCTCTGTTGGGTTATCAGATAAAGCGTGCCTATAATCATGTGCAGAACGATTTAAGCGAAACTTTGGCCGCATTTGATTTACGCGTTTTGACTTTCACAGCGTTGGTGATGATCAAAGAGAATGCTGGTACCAGTCAATCAAAACTGGCTAACGCCCTGCAAATTGAGCGGCCCAACTTGGTTGCCATTATCGATGAGCTCGAAAATCGGGAACTTATTGTAAGAGAACGTGTAGTGCATGATAGAAGAGCCTACAGCTTAGTGGTTACAAAGACTGGCAGCCAGCTTTGTGTATCAGCACTTAATGCTGTTAAAGCGCATGAGAAAAACATGTTTTCATGTTTAACAGCGGCGGATAAAAAAGCATTAACGAAAATGATGCTGCGAATAAGACAGAACAACGAGCTGTGATCCTGTGAAAGCGATGAGAATGTATTGAAATGATAGACATTAGCAAAGTACGCGCAATTGACATTCATACACATGCCGAAGAGCCTTGTGGCAACCATGCCGACGATGGCTACGATGAATTGCAGTCAACGATGGCCAAGTACTTTAGAGCGCCGTGGTCTCATCCACCCACCATTGTAGACACCGCTCAGCACTACCGTGAACAAAACATAGCAGCTGTTATTTTTCCAGTAGATGCTGAAAGGGAAACAGGTTATCGGCGTTATAAAAATGAAGAGGTGGCTGAGTTAGCAGCGCAGAACGATGATGTACTCATTCCTTTTGCATCGATAGACCCACACAAAGGTAAAGCGGGCGCGCGTGAGGCGCGGCGGCTGATACAAGACTTTGGCATTAAAGGGTTTAAGTTTCATCCAACCATGCAAGGTTTTTATGCGAACGATCGTTTAGCTTATGAATTGTATGAAGTGTTGGCCGAAGAACAATGTATCGCTTTGTTTCATACGGGGCAAACTGGGGTTGGTTCCGGTATGCGTGGTGGTAATGGCATGCGTTTGAAATATTCTAACCCTATGTATATGGACGATGTTGCCGTCGACTTTCCAGACATGAAAATTATTCTTGCGCACCCATCTTTCCCCTGGCAAGAAGAAGCCTTAGCGGTTGCTCAACATAAACCGAATGTTTACATCGATCTATCTGGTTGGAGCCCTAAGTACTTTCCGCCCATTCTGGTGAGGTATTGCAATTCCATTTTGCGTAAAAAAGTCTTGTTCGGTTCCGACTGGCCGATGATAACGCCCGAACGCTGGCTAGCCGATTTCGAACAAATTGATATTAAAGAGTCCATCCGTCCTGACATTCTAAAAAACAATGCAGCCACGTTGCTCGGATTAATATAGGTTGTTAAATTGATTCCGTTCAAAGCTCCTTTAAACGATATATTGTTTTGCCTAGAGCATATTGCTCAGGCTGCTGATGTTGCAGGTTGGGATGCGCAACAAGCAAAAGAGATCGGCGACTATTTTGCAGAATTTGCAGAGAACGAACTTGCGCCGATCAACAGTTTAGGTGATGCGCAGGGGTGCAAACTTGTTGATGGCAAAGTGCACATGCCCGCTGAATTTGTACAAACGTACCAAATGCATGCGGAGCTGGGTTGGCAGGGTTTAATAGCGCCTGAGAAATTAGGCGGGCAGGGCTTGAGCACGCTAATTCTAGCGATGACCTCGGAAATATTCTCAGGCGCTAACCACAGTCTGCAAATGGTGACCGCTTTAGTTCACGGGGCAATGCAAACTCTGTTAAGCGTTGGCAGCAGTACGCAGCAGAATCAGTATATCCCGCTTATGGCCAGTGGTGCGTGCTTAGCAACCATGTGCTTAACAGAACCTCAAGCAGGTTCCGATTTAGCGAAAATACAGTGTAAAGCAGAACGAACAGAGGCCGGTTGGTTATTAAGCGGCGAGAAGTGTTTCATTTCTGGTGGCCATCAGAATATGAGTGATGGCATTTTACACTTTGTGCTAGCTCGTACCGGATCGCACGGTATTCGTGGTTTGTCTTTGTTTCTTTGCCCGTTAATCGATTCAACAGTTAACGACAGCGGTGTAAACATTTCGCGCTTGGAAAGCAAGATGGGTTTACATGCGTCACCGACTTGCCAAATCGAATTCAGGCAGGCAAAAGCCGAGCTTGTTGGGATTGAGGGTGAAGGGCTCAAAGCCATGTTCCACTTAATGACCTTTGCAAGGCTGGATGTTGCCTTGCAAGGTGTTGCACATGCAGCACGTGCGCATCAAATTTCCAGAACATATGCATCTGAGCGCAGCCAGGGAAAAACCGCTGAAGGTGCGGCAGCGTTCTTGTCAGATCACGCAGATATACAGCGGCAAATTACGCACATCGATGCTTTAGCACTGGGCTCACGCGCGTTGGCCTTGTTCGCGCAAGTGGTCTCCGAAAAGCAGCAAAATGAATTAGCCGACATCCTTACGCCAATCACGAAAGTTGTGGCCAGCAACGCCGGTATGGAAGCTGCCGCCATGGGAATGCAGGTATTGGGTGGTTATGGCTACCTGAACGATTATGGTTTAGAACAGGTTTATCGCGATGTGCGTGTTACCAGTATTTACGAAGGCGCTAACGGCATTCATGAGCGCAATATCGTGTTGCGATTACTGAGTGGTGCATCCGGTGATGCGTTTGAGGAAAGCATTCATGAGTTTATTGCATCAGCCGTCGAAAACACGCCACCACATATTGCAGTTGGGCTAAAACAATGGCAACATTTTAGAACGCAAATCGCTGGTAAGCCTGAGAATTTGGGTATTGCCAATGCGTTTACCGTTTACAGCGCTGAGCTGCTTTTAAGTTGTTTATGGTGTCGGCACCAAGTTTTCGCAGACGCGCACAACGAGCCAGAACGTATAAAAAGCGTTGCCGAGTATGGTTTGCTGCAAGCGGAAGCTCGCATGTTGGCGGCCGGTCATATTATCGAACGCAGTATCGGTGAAAATACGGTTTAAATCCAACTAACAAAAAAAACGGATAACACGTATAGCCCTGCGTAAAGCAATCAAGAAAACTAATTCTTGATTTATCAAGCGCCAAAAGGCAACCTTAGCCTGAGTTTCGGCGTTACCACCACTTAGGAGAGTTATACATGAAAAAACAATCGTTAATAATGTTGGCGCCGTTAGCGCTGGCAGGGTCTTTCTTCAGCAACGCTAACGCTGCGGAAAAATTAACTTACTACTGCAGTGCGCAGGAAGATTGGTGCCAACTGATGGCAACAGGCTTTGAAGAGGCTACCGGTATTAAGGTCAGCATGACGCGTAAAAGCTCTGGCGAAACCTTCGCGCAAATTAAAGCCGAAGCCAGTAACCCAAAAGGTGATGTTTGGTGGGGTGGCACCGGTGACCCGCATTTACAAGCGGCTGAAGAAGGGTTGGGAGAGGCTTACGAATCACCCATGAGAGGTGAGCAAAACGACTGGGCCATTCGTCAATCGGAGTCAGCTGGTAATCAAACCATCGGTATATATTCGGGTGCGTTAGGCTATGGATACAACGAAACTGTACTTAAGGCGAACAATTTGCCAGTACCGTCGTGCTGGAAAGATTTACTAAAGCCTGAATACAAAGGCCATGTACAAATGGCGAATCCAAATTCTTCAGGAACAGCTTATACAACGCTTGCCACCATTGTGCAGTTATTTGGCGAGGATGAAGGCTTTGAGTTCATGAAGGGCTTACATAAAAATATTAATCAATACACGAAGTCTGGCTCTGCGCCAATCAAAGCGGCTGCTCGTGGTGAAAATACCATTGGTATTGTCTTTATGCACGATGCAGTCAAGCAAGCTGCCTCCGGTTTTCCCATCAAAGTGGTAGCGCCTTGTGAAGGCACTGGCTATGAAATTGGTGGAATGACGCTAATTAAAGATTCACGCAATCCAGAAAATGCCAAGAAGTTTTATGATTGGGCGCTTACCGCTGAAGTACAGTCTCGTGCTTT
Source organism: uncultured Granulosicoccaceae bacterium (assembly GCA_937923565.1). GTDB lineage: Bacteria > Pseudomonadota > Gammaproteobacteria > Granulosicoccales > Granulosicoccaceae > Granulosicoccus. The sequence continues at coordinate 11,785 of CALDTX010000097.1, forward strand.
AGAAGTAAAA
>CALDTX010000098.1 GCA_937923565.1 uncultured Granulosicoccaceae bacterium
TGTATGCGGCGGCTGTGTTTCCGGGGCTGCTTTTAGCCGGTAGCTATATTGTTTATGTGCTTATTCGGGTGTACCTGAACCCCAGCATTGCACCTAAACCTATCTTGGATTCAACGATATCCAGAAGGCAAATCTATTGGCAGCTTATTACCTCGTTTGTACCGCTAACGGTTTTAATCATGTTGGTGTTAGGTTCAATCTTGGGTGGCTTGGCAACACCGGCAGAAGCGGCTGCCATGGGTGCGATGGGCGGCTTGGTGCTTGCGGTGTTGTATCGGTCTTTGTCGTGGAGAAAAGTCAAAGAATCGGTGTTCTTAACAGCAAAAGCTACTGCGATGGTTTGCTGGTTGTTCGTTGGTTCCTGGACGTTTGCTTCCATATTTTCCTACCTCGGTGGTCACGATATTATTGAGCACTGGGTGTTAGCGATGGATCTAAAACCCTGGCAATTTTTAGTGATGGCACAGCTGATCATCTTTGTGTTGGGCTGGCCACTGGAATGGTCTGAAATTCTGATTATTTTTGTGCCTATCTTCTTGCCGATGCTCGATACGTTTGGCGTTAACCCGTATTTCTTCGCGATGCTAATCGCGTTGAATTTACAAACCTCTTTCTTAACACCACCGATGGCGATGTCGGCTTACTATTTAAAAGGCGTGTTGAAAAATCAAATAGAGCTAATGGAGATATTCAAAGGCCTGATGCCGTACTTAGGCATTGTTATTTTCTGCATGGTGTTGATGTATATATTCCCGGGAATCGCGCTTTGGTTACCTGATCGGTTGTTTGGCGAGTACATACCTTAGGTATTAAAACCAACACAATTAACGTGTAATGAAATAGCGATATGTTAGAACCGCAAACTGTCAGAGAGTATGTTGAGCTTATGCGCACCGGTGCGCTGAGCGCTGAGAAGTTACTGCAGCACCATTTTGATTTAATCGATCAAAGTGAGTCTGAGGTTCAGGCATGGGCGCATTTGGATCGCGACCATGCGTTGCAACAAGCACGTGAGCTCGATGATATTCGTCGTGCAGGTTTTGCGGTTGGTCCACTGCATGGTGTGCCAGTGGGTATTAAAGATATTTTCGATACGGCGGATATGCCAACGCAACGCGGTAGTGCAATAGAAGCTGGTCGGCAGCCTGCATTAAACAGCGCTGTAGTAGAGAAGCTGCGCGAAGCGGGTGCGCTCATTATGGGCAAAACAGTTACCACCGAGTTTGCGTTTATGCATCCGTCAATAACGCGCAATCCGCACAATGAAAAATACAGCCCTGGTGGTTCGTCCAGTGGTTCTGCAGCGGCTGTTGCAGCAGCTCATGTGCCATTATCGATCGGTAGTCAAACCAATGGGTCGGTCATACGTCCGGCATCATTTTGCGGTGTGTATGGGTGCAAACCATCGGCTGGGCTTATCTCCCGACGCGGTGCGCTTGAAACATCGAACACCTTGGATCAGGTTGGCTATTTCGCCAGAGACCTTGGCGATCTTGCGTTATTAGGCGATGTGCTCAGCGGCTATGATCACTTGGATAACGCATCTAACCCACAACCAAAACCCAATATGCTGGAAGGGTATTTGTCGGATGTGCCGGTTGAACCCAGCTATGTTTGGATAGACATGCCTTACCAAACGCAATATTCAGAATCGGCAGCAGCGGGCTTTGAAGAGTTACTTGATGAACTGGGCGACAGAGTAGAACGCATCAGCGCACCGCAATCGTTCTCAGCGCTTATCCCTTGCCATAAAATTATTCATGAATACGAAATTTTACGAGCACTGGAAACTTTGTATAAAGATAATTGGGATCAAATCAGCGACACCATTAAACCAACGCTTGAAGCGGCTCGTGCTCACACCGATGAGCTGTATCAGGAAGCGTTAGAAATAAGAACGGCGGCGCAACAGTGGTTTGCGACATTCTTTAACGACTACGATGCGGTGCTAACACCATCAGCGTTAGAGGAACCGCCCTTATTTGGCAGCACCGGTGATCCCATTTGCTGCACAGTATGGACACTATGCGGCTTACCTTGTATTAACTTGCCGTTGCTGGCAGGCGAAGCCGACATGCCAATTGGCGTGCAGCTGGTTGGTGCTTACAACAAAGACGATCGACTGTTTCGCACGGCCAGACACTTTTTAAAAACACTACATTCACTCAACGAAGGCAGTGAGTAAGTCATGAACTCAAGATTAAGCAATATTATTTGTGGCCTCCTTGGTGTAGGACTTGTGGCTACGTTCACCATTGGATTAGCCATCAGTATTTCTCAAGGCTTCGCTGGCGTAAAAGGTGGTTTACCTTTCGTGATAATCGTTGGCTTTGTGTTATCACTGGCGCTGTATGATTTTTATGATACTTGTGTTCGGAAGAAATGAGCACGAAACCTAAATTATGGATTACACGCAAGCTATCGGATAACACGCAGGCAAGAGCCCAGCGCGATTACGATGTTATTTTAAACAACGATGACACCTTAAGCAGTGCCGATCATCTGATCAAGATGAGCCATGAGGTTGATGCCATCATCCCGTGCCATTCCGAACTTTTCGATGCGCATACAGTTGAGCAGTTAGCGCCGCGACTTAAAATAGTGGCTAACCACTCTGTGGGTGTCGATCACTGTGATCTTGACGCGTTCAAATCTAAAGGCATCTGTGTTACCAACACACCCGATGTGTTGTCCGATGCTACCGCTGAAATTGCCATGCTGTTGTTACTGGGTGCTGCACGAAGAGCACCGGAAGGCGATACGCTGGTTCGCAGTGGTGAGTGGTCAAGTTGGAGCCCGTCGTTCATGGTGGGTAAGCAAGTATCCGGTCAACGTATTGGCATACTGGGCATGGGGCGGGTTGGTCAGGTTATGGCTAAACGTGCCAGAGGTTTTGATATGCAAGTGCACTACCACAGCCGCAATCGCTTACCCGAAGCATTAGAACAAGGCGCGGTTTATCACGATAACGTTGATTCTTTACTGGCGGTATCTGATTACTTGTCGCTGCATTGCCCCGCAACACCCAGCACCAAAGGCATTCTAAACGAACAATCCATCGGCAAATTACCCGACAAAGCCATTGTGGTTAACACGGCCCGTGGTGCTTTAGTGGATGAAGTTGCGTTACTGGCCGCGATAGAGAGCGGAAAATTAGCCGCTGCCGGGCTCGACTGCTTTGTAACAGAACCCGGTGGTAACAGTGCCTTTGCCAAACACCCGAATATCATGATGTTGCCGCATATTGGTAGTGCAACGTTTGAAACCCGGGATGCTATGGGCTTTCGGGCATTGGATAATTTAGACGCATTTTTCGCTGGAAAAACACCGGGCGATAAATTGGTTTAGCACCGTTCAGCACCGTAGAGATTTTCATAAAGTTTGTCTTAAAGTTGGTCCTCGCAGTTCAGTAACGGCTCAAACCGCGTAGTTTTGTCACGTTGGTGAGTCAATTTGACTCGAATACTGCGTTTGACCCCCTTATTACCGGCCACTCGTGCATTGACTTGAACGTACACCTCGGTAGACTGATCAAGTACTTAGGCGTTTTGGCGCTCTAGCTACATCACTTAATTTGTGTAAATTACTGGAGAGAGAAATGAAGTGGGAAACACCAGCTGCAACTGATATGCGTTTTGGGTTTGAAATCACCATGTATTTCGCCAATCGCTAAGTAGTTTGAGACAAGCGCTTCCAATTATTCTGAAGCGCTTGTCGCTCTATGAAACTTCATGTACTCGGATCGGCCGCAGGCGGTGGTTTTCCTCAATGGAATTGCAACTGCACAATGTGCCATGGTGTTCGAAACGGCACAATCCAAGCAACGGCCAGAACACAATCGTCCATAGCCATTAGCGACGATGGAACAGACTGGGCTCTGTTCAACACCTCTCCCGATATTCTGCAACAACTTAAAGCATTTCCAGCGATTCAACCGGCACGCTCCATTCGAGACACCGGTATTCAATCGGTGTTTTTATTGGATGCGCAAATTGATCATACAACCGGTTTGCTGATGCTACGCGAACATAATCAAGCGTTGAATTTGTTTACCACAGCGCCTGTAAAAGAAGATTTAAGTACCGGTAATCCATTGCTTAACGTGATCGACTATTACTGCGGCATTAATTGGACGGAAGTTCAACTCAATGATCAGCCGATCAATCTACCCGGTGCGGCATCGGTCAACATACACCCGATTGCGTTAACCAGTAATGCGCCACCTTACTCGCCCAGAAGAGATAATCCTGTGCCCGGTGATACGGTTGGTGTGCTCATGGATGATACGCAGTCGAACAAAAAATTATTCTATGCTCCAGGGCTTGGCACCATGGAGCCGAAGGTTTGGGAAGCGATGCAACAAGCCGATGTTGTATTGGTGGATGGCACCATGTGGACCGACGACGAAATGATTAACGCGGGTGCGTCGAAAAAAACAGCAGCTTCTATGGGCCATCTTGCACAGTCAGGGCCTGGCGGTATGATTGAATGGTTAGACAAACTGCCTGCCACTACTCGCAAGGTGCTCATACACATCAATAACACTAACCCGATACTCAATGAGGCAGGGCCAGAACGGGCTCTGTTGGCAGAGCATGGTATTGAGGTTGCTGAAGACGGCATGATGATCAATTTGGAAAACAATGCATGAGCGTAACGGGTGAACAGTTATTGTGGTCACGCGCTGAGTTTGAAGACCGCTTGCGTGCGCAAGGTAAGGCCTATCATATTTATCATCCCTTTAATGTCATGCTCAATGATGGCAGCGCGTCCAAAGAACAAATTCAAGGTTGGGTTGCTAATCGTTTTTACTATCAGTTAGCGATACCTATTAAAGACGCAGCCGTTATGTCGAACTGCACCGATCGTGCTATTCGGCGCGAATGGGTTAAGCGCTTGCTTGATCACGATGGCTGTGATATCCCCGGCGCAGAAGATGAAGGCGGCATCGAAGCCTGGATACGTTTAGGCACAGCAACGGGTTTGTCGCGAGAAGAGGTGACTAACCTGCAGCATGTGGTTCCCGGTGTTCGCTTTGCCGTTGATGCTTATGTGGAGTTTGCGCGTACACGCCCGTGGCAGGAATCTGTGTGTGCCTCGTTAACCGAATTATTCGCGCCGAAAATTCATAAAGCGCGCCTTGCTACGTGGCCCGAGCATTATCCCTGGATTGACTCTGAAGGCTTAACGTATTTTCGTAACAGAGTGACCCAAGCGCGCCGCGATGTAGAGCACGGCTTGTCGATCACACTCGATTACTTTAATACGGTTGAGCTACAAAAACGGGCACTCGATATATTAAATTTTAAACTGGATGTGTTGTGGCAAATGAATGATGCTATGGCGCAAAGGTATGGTTTGCCAAACAGCCCAGCGGCGGCACAACGGCCAGCACCGGAGCAAGCCGTATGAGCGAAGACGATTCAACAAATGCTGCATTAGCGCAGGTGTTTGCCGTTGCAAAACCTTACCGCTTACAATATGAAGAAGCTCAAACCAGTTGGGTATTGTTATACCCGGAAGGCATGGTAAAACTCAACGGACCAGCCGGTGAAATACTGAGCCGGTGCGATGGTGTAAAAAACATGGCCTCAGTTATCGAAGAGCTCGAAAGAGCGTTTGAACAACAAGGCTTACAGAACGATGTGCTTGGTTTTATCGACATCGCTTTGGAAAAGCGTTGGGTCGTGGCGAACAATACCTAAGGATAGCCTTAACTAAAATGTTGCCAACAAGCCAGGTTAGTCAATCCGCAGAAAGGCCGGGGCCTCCGCTTTGGTTGCTGTGCGAGTTAACCTACCGTTGCCCGCTGCATTGTGTGTTCTGTTTTAATCCGGTTAATTTTGAAAGCGTAAAAAATGAACTCGACACCGAAGGCTGGCTACGGGTTTTAAACCAGTCGCGTGCTTTGGGCAGTGTGCAATGTGGTTTTTCCGGTGGCGAACCGCTGCTGCGGGACGATCTTGAAATACTGGTTGCCGAAGCGCATAAGCTGGGCTTTTATACCAATGTATTAACCTCGGGTGTTGGCTTAACCGCTGAACGAACCACCGCTTTGAAAGAAGCCGGTCTGGATCATATTCAACTTTCGTTTCAAGACTCCACTAAAGAGCTTAACGACTTTCTATCGCACACCAAAACCTTTGACTTAAAGCATAAGGTGGCCAAAATCATTGCAGAGCATGAAATACCCATGGTGCTCAACTGTGTTATTCATCGATTGAATATTGATTACATCGAAAACATCATTGAAATGGCCATTGAGTTGGGCGCCGAGTGCCTTGAGTTGGCCAACACGCAGTTTTATTCATGGGCGAAAGTCAATCAGGAACACTTGTTACCGTCGCGCGAACAACTGGTTCGCGCCGAAAAAATTACCAATGAATACCGCGATAAATATGCCGATAAAATCAGAATTATATTTGTTGTGCCCGACTACTACGAAACACGCCCCAAAAAATGCATGAATGGCTGGGGCAATGTGTTCTTAACCATCAGTCCGGATGGCACGGCATTGCCTTGTCATACGGCGGCTATGTTGCCGGGACTAGATTTCCCATCGGTGAATGCACAGTCTATTGAAGAAATTTGGTATCAAAGCGAAGGCTTTAATCGCTTTCGTGGCGATGCGTGGATGAAAGAACCCTGCCGCTCATGCCCTGAAAAGGAAAATGATCTAGGCGGATGTCGATGTCAGGCTTATATGATTGCCGGCGATGCCGCTGCCGCCGACCCGGTATGCGATAAATCTGCCGAGCACCCTAAAATTCAGGCAGCAGTGGCCAAGGCGCAGTTGCCGGTTGAGCAGCAAACCACCGAACATCCGTTGATATTCAGGGATGCAAAATCATCTAAAAAGCTGGAAGAAGACGGCATTGTTTTCTAGCTTGGTTTTTTCGCACGCTCTACTGTTGAAATCGTTTTAGTAAGCGCTATCCCACTCTGGCTTCAAAACGACATTGCTGTACGTTAGCTCAGCACGGACATTTTAAGTGGACACCTTATGGGTGGATATCTTAAGACGGACGCCTTAAGCAAACACCCTGAACGGCCACTCTAAACCGACTCCTTAAGCAGCCTTCAAATAGAACAGACGCCATTTTGAGGACTCGTTCACGCTATTCCAGCCATTCGTCGCGAACTTGGTGTAAGCATTGCAGTCCACTGTGGAGAGTGTTTCAGTGGCTGTCTGTCTTGTGTGGCTAAATGAGTTCAAAACAGCTGCCGTTACTAGCATTGTTAGTGTTTTAATTATTGGATTCATCGGTTATGCGTTTGTCTGCTTTGAATAAAGTCTGTCTGAAGCCATTAACTGGTTTGCTTATCTCGCTGAGTGTAGGGTGGGGTAGTTCTGCAATTGCGCAGACTGAGTTAACAGCGGAAGTGAATCAGGAAACCGATAAGCCGGTTGAAAGCATCTTTTCCCAAACTGCGGTGGCCATGCGGATCTATGAAAAATCGGGCGTTGCGTCCCACTTAGTAACCGTGCCCGGTACTATCATTGGAGAGGCGGAGTTTGAACGCACCAAGTGCGGTGTGGTTTCTGATTATGTCGTAAGCGCAGAGTATATAGAGCAACTCTATAGTCGTAAAAACATGGCATCCCAGTTTAGTAGTCAGTTGTTAGCAGAACTTGGAGAAGAGAAAGTTCGTCGTGTCGAGGCATGGTACAAAACAGATCTGGGTAAGCGCATTATTAAGGCCGAATCTTCAGCTGTTGGTTTGGAGCGAGAGCAATTTAATGTGTTATTAAACGCCTATTTGCAATCGACTCGTTGGCATCAGGAACGTGCTGATCAAGTAGCAACTGTACTTCAAGCCACCAAAGCTGTAGATTTTTTAAGTGCGGTTCATACGGAAATATCAGCTGCAGTCGCAATTGCAGCAAGCTGCGATGTTACTAAAGTCAACGCGGAAGATGTGGCGAAGGAGGTTGCAAAAATACGAGCAGATGAAGCGTTTTATCTAGCGTTTCTGCGCGGTGAAATGGTGCCACCTACGGCGTTTGTTTACAGAAGTTTGAGCCGGGCCGAGTTGAATGCCTTCACGCGTTTTGCGCAGTCAGATCTAGGTGCAGAATACTTCAATGCGCTGGTAAAAATAAGTCGTCGCATTGTAGCCGATGGCGTAGGATCTCTGGCGGAAATATCGGATGGTTTGTAATTTGCGAGTGGTTTATTGGTTTGATTATTCAATAAAGTTGTTCAGCTTTATTGGTTTAAAGGCATAGGTCGTTTTCTCTATAAACTTTTCTGTTTAATATAAAGTACTTGCTTTTTTTTGTTGTCCTATTGAACTGACGAAAGGGCTGCGTCCCCTTTTTTCCAAACCTATCAAAATAGGCTGCGTCCCCTTTTTTGTATTGACCTACCCGTAAGTATAAGTGTTATTCATTGTTACTGAATTTTTGGGGTGGGTATAATGAGGAATCCCTTTTTCTTGGTAAATGGAGATTCTATGAAATCCGTTAGCGATTGTTTCGTTGTTGCATGCTTGCGTAGCTTTAATCGGGTGCTGAGGTTATTGGCGTTGGCCATTATGGTAGGTTGTGCTGGTTTGCTTGGTTCGGCTTACGCAGCTTTTCCTTCGCTGGTTAGTGTGGAAACCAGTATGAATGCAAATAGAGACCTTGCTCAGCGCTGGACACTTGACGGTGCCACTATAGAGCAGCAGAACTTCGGTAGCGCGGATTTCGATGGTGATGGCTTGCTCGATCCCATTATCCAGAACTCGTTTGATGTCACTAATTCAATGGAAGCAAGCTGTAATACTTATTTCATTGCACCGAGTAGTAAGTTTGACACAACTGCATTAAGCCGTAGCGACACGGACCGGTTAATCACACTGCTTAATGTTAATTATTTAAGTCCCGATGTTGTTGAAGACGAGTACTACTTGGATTGCTATGGTAGTTATTTTCAAATCATTGATGATATTAATGGCGATGGTTTGGGTGAATTTATGGTGTCTAACACCAACTTCCAGGTTGATCGTTACTTGACGCATACAGCCATTATTTTTGGATCAACCGAGTCCAATTACAGCGTTGATTTTTCCTCGCCCATTCCGGCCAGCGTTGGTTTCAAAATTCCAGAAAATTTTTACGCTTTTGGTTTAGGCGATATGAACGGTGACAATATCGGAGAGTTGTTATTGGTGGAAACGGTTGTCTACACCGATGAAGAGTTTAACTACAACAGCACCAACAGGGTTTCGATTGCCGCCGGTCGCAATGAATGGCCTGACAACTGGTTCGGTTCAAACGAACTGTTGTCAGCTGTTGATGTTGTTGATTTTCAGCCGCTGGGCGATATTAACGGCGACGGTTTGCAGGATGTGGCTTTTGATACATCGAATGCGTACCCAGAAGCAGGTATGGCCGAATGGCAGCTGCTTTACGGTTCTACTTCAAACAAGCTAACTCAGTTCGTGCCGTTTGAGCTGTGTGCTCAGGGGGCTTGTGTTTTTAGCTCTGTTGGGCAGTTTAATAACGATCGCTTCTCTGACGTGATGTTCAGTACTTACAGTGATGGAGAAACACAAACCGTTATTTTATATGGCAGTGAAGCGGGATTACCGACAACGCTTGAAGACGGTAATCACACAACAATAAACAATTTATTGAGCTATACGCCTGGTTGGTCTGTGCCTAATTCATCCTACTCATTCTATTATTTTTTCTCACTGATATCCAAATACGGCAATTTAAACGGTGATGATCTCGCTGACATTCTTATCACCGATAGCGAAGGCGTCAACTTTGTTCTTTTCGGTCAAAATGAAGCCCCCGCTGCTGTTGATGTCACTCAACTTAATGGCCATAACGGCCTCGTGTTGTTACCACGAAATTACTACTATGAAGAGCTGGAGTTAATCGATGCAACCGGCGACGGCCTTGACGATATTGTGAATGATGTTGGTGAGGTCGTTCTCGTGGGTAGCGCTGAAGAAGCAGAGCTTGAGTCGTTGCAAAACATCACCGTTGCCTACGCACCGAGTACACTGTTTATAAGTTGGCAGCCAGTTGCGCTAACACATCAGGAACGCGTGCAAATCGCTGTTAATGGAGAACCGTTAGCACAGGTGCCTGCCAACGACGGCTATTTCGAATTATCGGACTTTAAAGCAGACCCTGAAAAAGTGCTCACGCTTAAGTTGGTTAACGACCTTGCGCAATCATCACCCAGTGTCAGTCTGCCATTTGGCAACGGCGTAAGTGGCATACTCGACCTTGAAGCAGCGGTTTATAGCGACAACGCGCTTGAACTCTTTTGGGGTGGCGAACCCAGTGTATTTTCCATTTGGCGCAATGGCCAGTTACTGACTACGATAACCGGCAACTCCTTTTATGATGATACGGTTCAGCCCAATACTGAGTATCGGTATCGTGTTACTGAAACCAAAGACACAAACCCATGGGCAATCTACGATTATCTGGTTACACACGACAGCCTGTTTAACTGTGAGTCAATTACAACCGAAGTCAGGAAGGCGTTGCATCTAAGCTATATGCCCGCAAGTACTGATGTTTTAGCGGTTAATACCAGTGACGGGGCAGGTCTTTATGATATCGCTGCCACGTCGCAGCTGTTGGGCTGTGGCAACACCACGCTACCTTCTCCCACCGGGCTCTATGCAACGGTGTATTCACTGTCATCATTGGAATTATTCTGGGATCGCATAGAGGGTGTGCCGAGTATGCTTTATGAGGTTTCTCGCAATAACGAGCTAATGACTATTACAGAAGGCACGAGTTTTTTTGACGACACGGTATCCGCCTATGAATTCTATGAATACAGCATTGTTGCGATAGATGCAGAAACGGGTGAACAGTCGTCGCCTGCTATCGTGACTCAGTTTGTAGATATTCCGGCAGACTATGATAATTCGCTCTATCCGGAAACCCCCGGCAACCTCAACGGCATTGTGTATTCAAACAGTGCATTGGAATTGTTTTGGGAAAGGGCCTCGGGTTCAGATGGACTTGTCAGTTATGATATCTATCGAAATAACCAAATTGTAGGTACCGTCAACGGCAGCAGTTTTTTTGATGATAATTTGCAAGCGGGCACCCGTTATGCCTATGAAATATACCCGGTCATCAATGAAAACTATGGTTCCTCTGCAGCCATCGTGCTGTTCACAACGGGCAGTAACGCTGGCCAGGAGCCCAGTGAAGGAAATTCCAACCCCGGGATCATGAACTTACGCGGTAGTGTGTACTCAAACAGTGCACTGGAAGTATTTTGGGATCGTTCCGAATCACTTGTTGAAAATGGCGTGTATTCGGTGTTCAGAAATAACGAATATATCGGTGAAACCAACGGTAACAGCTTTTTCGACAATTCACTGAGCGCGAATACCACCTATACTTATCAGATAACCGCAACTTTAACGAATAGCGCAAGCATAATAAGTGATTCGCTTTCGTTAACAACAAACCCCTGAGCTTTTATGATGTCCTCTCCACCTTCAGTTAAACCGCAAACAGGATCAAGCAGTAACAGCGCGATACCAACCGTTCGTTGGGGCGTTATCGGGCCGGGCAATATCGCTGGCAAGTTTGTAACCTCTGTGCATGATGTGGAAGCTGCCGTTGTTACGGGTGTGGCGAGTGCCAACGTTGATAAAAGCCAAGGTTTTATCGATCATCACAAATTACAGAACGCTACAGCTTACGCTTCTTATCAGCAGCTGTTTGAATCCGACTCTGTAGATGCAATCTATATCGCCAATTTGCACCCCTGGCATGCGCAAACCGCTATT
>CALDTX010000099.1 GCA_937923565.1 uncultured Granulosicoccaceae bacterium
TTGCGATATCGATGGGCGCTACTAAGTCACAGTTTGACGACACCGTTGCCATCCACCCAACAAGCGCTGAAGAACTGGTTACGATGCGATAACCGGTTCACAAAGTTGCTTGTTGGCGTCGAGGGTGGTTAATTTTCAAAATGCCAATTTGATCACCCATTCGACGAAATTCCTAAGCAATATCCTCGATACAGCGCACTGCTGCATCTAAAGTGCTTCCCTGCATTTAATCACCTTGATAGTTGGTCGATACCGTTTCATAGCGAAGGATAAATTCCTGCGTTAAGGCACACTTGTGCTCATGACCGGACCGGCTGAACATGCTGCAATTTGCTAAAAAAAATCAGGGTTTTTCACTGTTAGAGCTGCTTGTCACACTGGCTATTGCCGCCATTGTGTTGGGTATTGGCCTGCCTTCATTCAAGCAGGTCATGGCAGATAGCCAAATGACGGCGGTGAGTAACGCACTTGTGTACTCAGTGCATACAGCCCGTTCAGAGTCGGTTGAACGAATGCAACCAGTGGGTATTTGCACTAGCACGAATCCGATGGAGCTTGCTGCTGGTTGTGATAACGGTGTTGGTTATGATTCAGGCTGGATTGTATACGTTGATGAGGATGGCAACGGATCGCGTAATGGCAATGAAACGGTTGTGCATAGAGTAGAAGCACCCGGAGCAGCATTCAGTTTTACGCCAGACAACGTTTATGCAAATCAAATCTATTTTAACGCGTCGGGTAGCAGTGTGAATGTTGCTAATGTACCCCTCTCGGGCACTATCGTCATTGACTTTATGGGTGGCGCAGAAAAAAGAGATATTTCGGTTTCTGCTAACGGACGTGTTAGTACAAAAGCTCATGATAATCCGTAATAACAACTTGATTGCACTCTAGATGAATAGCAAAAAGAAACAGACTGGCATGGGCATAGTAGAAGTGCTTGTAGCATTGGTGGTTGTTTCCTTTGGTGTATTGGGAATGGCCAGTATGCAACTGACCGGCATGAAGCACAGCTCAGGTGGCTATAGTCGCTCGAAGGCGTTGTTGTTTGCGCAAAACATGACAACACGTATGCGCATTAATACCGCAGTAAAGCAAACCTTCGATTACGATAATTTTGATTCAGACTCTATTTCGTGTAATGCACCACCAATGCCTTATTGCCAGGCAAGGCCGGGTGTTTCGGGTACTGCTGCCGAATGTACGCCGCCGGAAATGGCGAACTTCGATTTATATACCGTAGCTTGTGGTGATGTTGGTTCCTCTGGTGCTGAAGATGGTGTGATTGGTACCTTGCCTGATGGTCGCTTGACTGTTGAGTGTCTTGGTTCTCCCTGTACAGCAGATTCAGCTTATCAAGTGAGCGTTACCTGGTCTGAAGGTCGATTGCGCTCAGATGACGACACACCTGATATAAAGCGTGTACAAGTTAGGTTGCGACCATGAGTACAGCTAATATTCTTAAGCGGTTCAAGCCAATGCGACACAAACAATCGGGATTGTCGCTGGTTGAGTTAATGATTGGCTTGGTGCTGGGCTTGGTTGTGGTTAGTGCCGTATTCAATACTTATGTTGGGTCTACGCGGAGTTCTAAATTTAGCGAAGGCTTGCAGCGCATGCAGGAAAACGGTCGCTATGGCGTTGCCACTTTACAGCAAGGTATTCGACTAGCGGGCTATGCACCTACCGGTGACCTTAAACCGTTTGATATTGCGCTAAGCGATGAAAATACGCTTGTTGTTCAAACCATGCATTTGTACGACTGCAATGGAATTAGCACCGCTGCGAATGATGGCATTGCTGTTAACACCTATACGCACGATGATCAGGAAGATACTGTTACCTGCACGGGTAATGGGGTTGGCGCTGCGCCCATGCCGATTGTAGAAGGTGTTGAGAGTGTGCGCTTTTTATATGGCGTTAACACTAATTCTGATGATATTCCTGATCAATATGTTGTTTATGATCCTACGTTGAATCCGGACCAAATTATCAGCGTTCGTGTTGCTTTATTGATTAGCTCAGTGGATCCGATAAGAACGCGTGCCAGTGAAGAAACGCACGTATTGTTTGATCGTGAAGTTACCACTAACGACAAAATTGCGCGCAATGTATTTACCAGTACGGTGTTGCTGCGTAACCGCAAAAAAGATATCTAGGCGCGGATAAAACATGAATTCAAAAAACTCCAAGCTACAAATGATACCTCTTCTAAAAAGCGTGCCGGCTCGTGCAAAACAGAGAGGCGTGGCGTTAGCGGTCAGTTTAATTTTATTAGTTGCTATGACCATTCTCGGTGTGGCCACGCTAAACGGAACTCGTTTGGCAGAAAAAGTAACCAGTAACGCGCAACAAAAAGCCATCACTTTTGAAGTGGCTGAATCGGCGATTAACGCTGTGTATTTGGTAGATAGATTTAAAGGTTCCATGCAAGGGTTCAGTGGTGCTGGAAATCAAGCTAACGCTGTTGAGCAAAATGATGTTGCAGCTATGCTGGCGGATGAGTTTGATCAGCAAAACGGCTTGGGTAAAAGTGTGGACGTTAATGCGGTAGCCACCATTCAGTACTGTGGGGAAGGGCAACCATGGGGCACCGACCTGGATGCTAATTTAGGTGCCTCAAAACAGGTTTATCACCTGTTTGATGTTGTCGGTGATGCTCAAATAAACAATAGCAATGCGCGATCACGGCATGTAAAGCGGGCGGGTTACCCTCGACCAAGCATGGGCTTCACTGTAACTTGTACTACACCAGGCACAAATTAATGAATAACAAAACCTTGGGTTTGTCTGTTCAAAAGAAGAATGCAGGCTTCACTCTGATCGAGCTGCTGATCGTGGTAGCGATCATTGGGATAATCGCAGCTATCGCTTTTCCAAGTTATTCGTCATACATGGAGAGATCCCGTCGTGCAGACGCTATCATTTTTCTGGAAGAAGCGGCAGGCATGCAAGCCCGCTTTTTTTCGGAGAATAATCGCTATGGTACAACCATGGCAGAAATTGGCTTGGGTAATGCCGCCACGAGTACAACAGAAAAGGGCTTATACACAGTTAGTATTGCGAACCCGGATCCAACCAGCTACGTGATGAGTGCTGTGCCTATGCCAGGAAGTCCGCAGGCTGATGACACGGCGTGCGCAACGTTTTGGGTTGAGTCCTCTGGCGCAAAAGGTGTTTCTGGCACCGATGGTGTGCAGGGCTGTTGGTAACACGGTTTACTGTGCAGTGACAGATTGTTTAGCCCTTTTTACGCTTTCTATTTTTCAACCTTCTGGCTACTACTCTATTCCCTGACTTTCCAGGTAGTCTTCATAGTTGCCATGGTAATCGTTATAGCCATCTTCTTTTAGTTCGATAATACGCGTGGCTAAGGTGCTAACGAATTCTCTGTCGTGACTAACAAATACCACCGTTCCCGGGTATAAATCTACTGCCAAATTAAGCGACTCTATAGATTCCATATCCAAATGATTGGTTGGCTCGTCGAGCAGCATAATGTTCGGTGATTGCAGCATCAACTTACCAAACAGTAGTCGGCCCTGTTCGCCACCTGAGACCACGTTAACCGGTTTTTTGATGTCGTCTTTGTTGAATAGTAGTCGGCCCAGAATGCCACGAATTTCCTGCTCATCGTGTTCTTCTGATCCCCAACGGCTCATCCAGTCGATGATGGTGACATTGCTGTCGAACTCATCGGCGTGGTCTTGGGCGTAATAGCCTAACGCTGCGTTGTCGGTGAGTTTTACATGGCCCTTAAAGGGTTCAAGGTCGCCCACCAGTAACTTTAATAAGGTAGATTTACCAATGCCATTTGGCCCTATAATGGCAACTTTCTCACCAGCCTCAATAATCAAATTAAATTTGTCCAAAATAATTTGATCGTCGTAACCGGCGTTTAGCCCCTCGATTTCAATGGCGTTTCTAAAGAGCTTTTTCTCTTGTTCAAAACGGATGTAAGGGTTCTGTCGGCTGGAAGGTTTTATCTTGGTAACTTGCAGTTTTTCAATTTGTTTCTGACGCGATGTAGCCTGCCGTGCTTTGGATTTGTTCGCTTTGAAACGTTGTACGAACGCTTGCAGTTCATTAATTTGCGCTTTCTTTTTAGCATTGTCGGCGTACTGGCGTTCGCGCGCTTGCGTTGAAGCCAGCATAAAGTCATCATAGTTGCCCGGATAGACTTTAATTTCGCCGTAGTCTAAGTCGGCCATGTGCGTGCAAACACTGTTTAAAAAGTGTCTGTCGTGCGAAATGATGATCATGGTTGAGTTGCGTTCGTTTAGAACGTCTTCTAACCAGCGAATTGTGTTGATATCAAGGTTGTTTGTGGGTTCGTCCAGCAGCAGTAAGTCAGGGTCAGAAAACAAAGCCTGCGCTAGCAGTACCCTAAGCTTTTCGCCGGGTGCCACCTCACTCATTGGGCCCGTATGTAGCTCTAACGGAATACCTGCGCCTAGTAAAATTTCACCCGCTTTGGCTTCCGCTGAATAACCATCGAGTTCAGCAAATTGCACTTCCAGCTCAGCAACCTGCATGCCTTCGTCTTCAGTCATTTCCGGTAGGCTGTAGATTCGCTCGCGCTCTTGCTTGATTTCCCACAGTTGCTGATACCCCATAATGACAGTATCGAGCACGGTACAGTCTTCGAACGCAAACTGATCCTGCTTAAGTGTTGCGAATCGGTTGTCTGGTTCGATCATGACATTGCCATGAGAAGGTTCCAGGTCGCCACCCAGAATTTTCATGAAAGTCGATTTTCCGCTGCCGTTAGCACCAATGAGGCCGTAGCGGTTACCCTCGCCAAATTTAATTGAAACGTTCTCAAAGAGAGGCTTGGCACCGAATTGAATAGTGAGGTTTGCTGTTGAGATCACGATATTGCTTAATCTATGATTGGTATTTTGAAATGGCGTCAGTTTATCTTTTTTACGATGTAAAAACACGAAAGCCAGCTGTAATGGGGTATTGTAACGGGTTTAGTGGCTAGCGGCTCGCGTTGGCGTATATCAGTGTGCCGAAATGTCTAATTTTTCCCTTTATGTTTTAACGGTGCTCATCTGGGGTTCGTCATGGTTTGCCATAAGCTTTCAGCTGGGCTCAGTTGATGAAATGGTTTCCATTTTCTACCGGTTTGCGTTGGCTGCGCTATTGCTACTTGCGTTTTGTGTACTGAAAAAGAAACCGCTGCGTTTTTCATTGAAGAATCATGTGTTTTTAGCACTTCAGGGTATATGTCTATTCAGTTCGAATTACGTGCTTATTTACTATTGTACCGCTTACATAGCAACCGGTTTGGTCGCTGTAATTTTCTCCACAATGGTCGCTTTGAATATCATTAATAGTGCCTTGTTTTTAAAGCGCCCGATAAAGCCAGTGGTTGTGCTGGGTGCTATGTTTGGTCTAAGTGGAATTTCATTGGTTTTCGGGCATGAACTGTTGGCTGCCACGCAAGCGGTAGATAGTGAGCGTATATGGAAAGGATTACTGTTAGGGTTAGTGGCAACTTATTTTGCGTCCCTCGGTAATATAATCTCGGCCAGAAATCAGGCCAATGATATTCCGGTGTTACAGGCCAACGCGTTAGGTATGTTTTATGGCAGTTTGCTATTGGCTTTTGTTGCTGTCGCGCTCGGCGCTGAATTCAAAATGGATTGGTCTGTCAGTTATGTAGGGTCGTTGTTGTATCTAACATTTTTCGGATCAATCGTTGCCTTTGGCGCTTATTTGAGTTTGATTGGAAAAATAGGCGCTGATAAAGCAGCCTATACAACAGTGCTTTTTCCAGTAGTGGCGTTATTACTCAGTACAGCGTTTGAAGGTTTTGAATGGACGTGGCCATCGCTGTTGGGTGTGTTAATGGTGTTTGTTGGAAATTTGATTGTTGTGGGCCGGCACGCGTTAAGAGGCTTTTTTCAGGATGCGAAAAAACGCGTTTATTCTGCTTAATTAGTACTGCTTAATTAGTACTGATGCCTGCAAGCAGCTAGGTTAATCCGGAAGTAGATTCAGTTAAGCTGCTTGCTGGCACTGGCTTAAAACGAGCGAAAAGTGTTTAGTCTTTTAATACGAAAGAAACTTTCATAGTTACGCGGTATTCAGACACTTTTCCGTTGTCTACCATGGCTTTTTGCTCTTTGATCCAAACACTGCGAACATTTTTCAGTGTTTTGTCGGCGCGTTTTACACCTTCGTTAACGGCGTCATCAAAGCTTTTTGTTGAAGAAGAGATAATTTCGGTTACTTTTGCTACAGACATGCTAGTAAGCTCCTTACATTTAACAGTAGAATAAATGACACGAAGAATGCATCAGTGCGTTTATTATATCAGCGGCTTTAGAATCGAATTGCAATATGAAAGATACAATTGACGTACAAAATACCGATCCGCTGTTCGATACGGTTATTTCACGGTTAAACACGTCCAGCATGAAGTGGGATAAATACCAAGGTCAGGACGTGCTCCCGATGTGGGTGGCCGACATGGACTTCGCCGTTGCCGCACCTATCCAGCAAGCGCTGCAAGAACGTCTGGAACACCCGGTGTTTGGCTACACCACAGCACCTGAATCATTAAATGATGCCATCGCTGACCACCTGCTTGCTGAATACAACTGGACCATTGATAAACAGTGGCTTGTCTACTTACCGGGGGTAGTTACTGGTTTGGCCGTTGCCTGTAAAGGGTTGTGTGAAGACGGTGACGACATCATGGTTAATCCGCCAATTTATCATCATTTTTACGACTCCCATGAAGACAAACGGCAAAACCTTATTAAGGTTCCTTTGCATAAAGCTGGAGGGCGCTGGACTTACAATGTGCCAGCAATGAGCGAGGCTGTTACTGATAAAACGTCGATGATTATGATGTGTTCGCCGCATAACCCAACGGGTACCGTGTTCAGTCATGATGAACTCAATGCAGTAGCGAAGATGTGCAAAGACAACAATATGTTAATGGTGTCAGATGAAATACACTGCGATTTAGTCATTGATAAAAAGAGTCGGCATATACCAACTGCCGTTGCTTGCCCAGAATACGCCGATCACATTATTACGTTAATGAGCGGCAGTAAAACCTGGAACTTAGCGGGTTTAAATACATCGTTCGCAATAATCAGTAACCCGGCAGTACGAGAAGCATTTTGTGCCGCTGCAAAGTCGATTGTTCCGTTAGTACCACCATTGGCTTATGTAGCCACGGAAGCCGCTTACAAAGATGCTCAGGAATGGCGTAGTAAGCTGTTAGATTATCTTGCCGGTAATTTTGAATTAATTAGTCGTGAAGTTGCGGCTATGCCAGGTTTGTCTTTAGAGCCACTTAGTGCCACTTATTTGGCTTGGATAGATGCCACAGAACTGGGCATGGATAACACTCAGCAATTTTTTGAAGAAAACGGTGTGGGTTTGTCCAGTGGAGAACAGTTTGGTCAGCCTCAATACCTTCGGCTTAATTTTGCGTGTCCGCGTTCAGTATTAAAAGAGGGTCTTGCCAGAATGGCTAAAGCGTTAGCCAAAAGTTAATTGGATGGAAGCTATTTAGAAAAGCTTCAGCGAAATATAAAGATAGTTCGATAAAGATAGCCCAATAAGTTTACGCGCCAAAACACAATCGCTTATGTATTAAGAGGGCAACAATATGTTGCCTTCATCGACTGCTTTGATAAAGTTTATGGTCATGCGGGCTGTTGCCCCCCAAAGCGTTTCACCATCAAATTCGTTGTACACAATAATAGGGTGGCGTTTCGCTGACTGCGGATCTAATTCACTTCTGGCACGAAGCGTAAAATTGTTAGGGTCGCGTAGCCAGTTAAGCGGAATAAGAAAAGCTCGCGCAACTTCTGTTGGTTGCAGCTTTAAATTGGATGGCCACTGAATAATACCGATAACCGGTGTTACCTCAAAATGACTGACAGTTACGTATTGATCAATTTGCCCGATTACTTTAATACGACTGCTTTCCAGTCCGATTTCCTCATGAGTTTCTCTTAAGGCGGTGGCGGTTGCGTTGTTGTCGTCGGCTTCTTGTGATCCTCCTGGAAAGGCTACTTGACCGCTGTGCTTGTCAAGGTTGTTGGCGGCGCGACGAATATACAGAATATGCCATTGCCCTGCGGATTTAACCAGCGGTATAAGAACCGCTGCCTGCCGTTTACTGTTGTTTGAGGTTTGGTTGCTGTTCAGAGGGATGTCAGAATTCTTATGCAAGCCTTCGTGGCTTTTGGATTTCAATATCTGAAGATCATCGATGCTCATGATGGTTAGTATAAAACGCTCATTTTTTTGTACAGAGTACACAAATTAAGTGGCTTCGGTTTGTACGAATTTCAGACGCTTTTAGACTGCGTTAGTTTTATCTGATTTTAATCGGGCAAAAAGCTCTAGATCGTGTAGTTGGTCCTTGAAATAGATTTTTTGCCTCTGCCTGCCTTCGTGCTCGAACCCGTTGTTTTTTAAAACTTTCTGCGACGCTTTATTGGCGGTTGTTGTCCATGCTTCAATGCGGTTTAAATTCAGGGAGTTGTGAGCAAAGCCAACCAGAGTGTTTAGTGCCTCACTGGCGTAACCGTTGTTCCAATGTTCCGGGTGAATTTCGTACCCAATGAGCGCGGAACCAATTTTTTTTTCAAAGCTATTGATCCTAATAGCACCGATCAATTCATTGTTTTGCTTTCGTTCAATAATCCATGCGCAACCGTTGCCGCGTGTGGATAGCTTGGACATCCAGCTAACAAATCGTTCTGAGCGTTTAAACGTAGGTGCGTGGGGAATGTCTGAATGTTCAGAAACTTCTGAAAAGCTTAACAACGCGTGGTAGTCGGTGGCATCGCTTAATTTCACCTGCCTGAGCGTTAGTCGTTCTGACGAGAGCTCCTTAAATATGTCCTGTTTAAGTGTGGCTGCCAATTTTCGCCAGCTATTCAAGTGAGCTTATGTCGTTTCTTGCCACAACGATCACACTTTTCCACAGTAACCAGCTTGCCTGCTTTTACGTCGAACCTTTTTGTTTTTAAGATCAACCATTTATGATGATTGTTCGTGCATAGAATGCTTTGAACTTTAGGTTGTCTTTTTCTAAATTGCAGTATGTTTGACATGCTGGTAGTTATAATTGGAGATTGTGCAAATTTTCAGCATCCGTGATCGAGAAATTCTACACCGAAACTGTTTTCCATGGGGCGGCTGTGCGTGGCTTTGGTGCATCCTTTTCACTTTTGTGGTTTCTTAGTCACTACGTGCTTTATCGGGCTAAGGTTTATCTCATCGATTATGGCGTGATCGGGTGAATCGATCAGTGTCAATACGGCATTGGCGACATCTTTGGCCTGAAGTGCCATATCGGCCTCTTTGCCCGGCTCAAACGAAAGCGAAGAAAAGAAGTCGGTGCGTACCAAGCCGGGATTAACAATGCCCACATGGCAATTAGCATTTGCGCATTCATGTTTTAGCGCTTGTGTGGCCCCACGCAATCCAAATTTTGCAGCGCTGTACACACTGCCGTAGCGTCCACCTTGTAGGCCCGATTCTGAGCCAATGAAAATCAGATTACTGCGTGGCTGTGCTTTTAGTGTTGGCAGAAGCATCCGGGCGATCAGTAGCGGGCTGATCAAATTCAGTTGTATGCTGTTTTTAATTTGTTGGGGGGAAAAATTTTCCAGGGAACCGAACTGACCACACCCCGCGTTGCAGATGACATTGCTGATGCCAAACGAGCTCATCACATCATTAATGTGCTTCTCTGTTTGCTCGAGATTATTTAAATCGGTGGCTACGTGTGTGCAGTTATCGAGTGGTTCACCGGGGCTGCGGCTAAGATAAACCACTGCTTGCTTTCTGGCATGCAAGCGTTCAACAATAGCGCGTCCGATACCTTTGCTACCACCTGTTACCAATGTACAGTTTGTCATGACACACTCACACAGGGAAAGTATTGATCTGGCTTTACCGTTTTCAAAATACGAGTTTCACAAAATTTTAGCAAACTGTTTTCCGTTTCAGGGTCGTAGGAGAGCATGTTGTTGCTGGCCGTTAAATTGGTGGATAACAATTTTGATTCAGGGTAAAGGCGAATCATTTTTTTGTAAAACTGGGTGGGCAATCTGAACGGACCCAAGCTTATGGAATGTATTTTACTGGTTTCCAGTTGTTCAAAGACGGCGTCGAACATGTCTGCGTATAACGCCTGAGCATTTGTTGCTTTAAGAATTGGATCGAATCTTAAGCCAACTTTCCAGCCGTGATCTTGCAAAGCTTTTAACGCAGTAATGCGTTTTTCTAAGCTGGCTGTCTTGTGTTCTTCTGCGGCTACTATTGGTTCGGGCGATAAACTGTAGGCGATAACGCAGTTTGGAATAGCTTGCCGGCTCAGCAGTTGTCTTATTTGCGTGCTCTTCGTGCGGATTTCCAAATTAGCGCAAGGTAGTTTTTCGAACTGATCTAAGCAGGCAGCAATAAATTCTGTTACAGGCTCCAACGCTAAAGAGTCACAATCGTATCCAGAGAAAAACCAGCTTTCTTGTTCACCGTGCTGTTGCATTTGTTCGGCTATGTCGGTAAAGAAGTCTTCGTAATTAACAAATACCACATAGTTGGCCGAACGATACATGCCTTGGAGAAAACAGTAACGACAATCGTAAATGCAATTGAGCATATGCGAAAAGTAGTAATTGTGGGCACCACCAATATGATAGTCCGGTGGTGTGGGCAGTACTTTGTTGCCATGTTTGTAGGCAAGTATGAGTGCCGGGTTTGCTTTTTGAGTGCGAAAATTTTGCGAGGGTGCATTGAATACGTCGGTATAGCGCTCAATTGCTATAACTCTGGCCTTAGGAAAGCGCGTTAATATCGTTTTTACACGGGCATGATGGGCTATCGCGTTTTCAACGTAAATAGTATCCATGAGTTTAGTTGGCTTGCGACATCATTCTAATAAGTAGGTGCAACACTTTCGAGCTTCGCGTCGAGGTGTGCGTGGATATTTTTTGCATTTTTTAAATTCAGTAGTGATGTCGCGCTAGGTGGTTCATCCAATAGGTTTGTTAGTCTTTGTAGTTTATCTTTTAGAGCATGCTGTTCTGTTTGCGTGAAATGCAGTGTTGATATTAGCTCATCAAATAGTGCCGTTGTCGCTGCTTGATCGATGGTTTTGTTACTTGCCATTGCCAACAGTAGTTGATCGATACACGGAATGGTTTTAAGCATTAACTCCGGTACTTTATTTTTAGATAATGCCGTCCAGCTGTTTTGCACATTATCGGAAATAACTTTTACGCTGTGTACCAGTGCGGTGTTTAAACGCGGACATGCGGCACTGAAAATACCGGATGCTTCCATGTCGTAAACAAATTCGCTTTTGTATTCGTCGCAGGGCTTGTCAACCGTTAATATTTCTTTAAGTTCTGCTTTTGGGCTGTTCCGGCTTTCTGGTAAATGTGGATACCATTTTCGATTACTGCCTTTATCGCGTATCGTGTGAGCCATTACTACCGTGCCAATAGGGAGATCTGCCCCGGCAATGCCAACATTTATAATGCTCGTTGTTTGCGGATATAGGTGTAAAAACAGGTTTACAGAGGCCGCTGCCGATAATTTACCTAATCCGCATTGCAACAGTCGTACTTTATCGCCATCATAGAGGTTCAGGTTGGCCGTTTTTACAAAGCTTAAGCGGTAATTATCCACCAAGCATTTAGATTCAATTGGAAGGGCAGTTATGATACAAGGCTTGGTCATCTGAATATTGTAACCTGTGCACCCAAGCGATGCAGCTTTTAGCAATGAAGGAGAATGAATAGTCGATGTTGGTCACTAATTTGGAAATACTTCCAGGGCACAAAATCGTACGGCATGTTGGTTTGGTGCAGGGAAGCTCCGTGAGGTCCAAGCATGTTGGTCGGGATATCATGGCAAGCTTAAAAAATATCTTTGGTGGAGAATTGCAAGGGTATACCGAGCTATTGCAGGAATCCCGGGAGGAAGCCACCAAACGTATGATGTTACAGGCGGAGTCTATAGGTGCTAATGCAGTGCTTAACGTTCGCTACAGCACCTCAAGTATTGCAGCCGGCGCTGCTGAAATTTTTGTTTATGGCTCTGCTGTAGAGCTGGACATATGATTCAGCTTGGCATTTTTATCAGTCTGTTGATTGTCGGATTTCTGTTCGGCCGTATCGCTGAAAAAAGACATTTCAAGTCGATTGTTGCGCGGGAATTAGCATCTAATTCTCTGGTTGCTGTTGCCAGTCGTTTTCCGCCCGAAAACGAAAATTACGAACAGCATTTGGTGGTTGGCAATGTGGTTGTAGCATCCGACTACTTTAAATCGGCGATGGCGAGTCTCATTAATTTCTTTGGCGGCAGGGTTACGCCGTTTGAGTCTTTGTTGGATCGTGCCAGGCGTGAAGCCATTTTACGGATGAAGCACGAAGCCAGTTTATTAGATGCAAAATTTGTATTTAATGTAAAACTTGAAACTTCGCGAATTGCCACTGGTCAGGTGGGTGCAGTTGAAGTCGTTGCCTACGGCACGGCTTTAACCAAACCGGCAATGCACGTCGAAGCCATAAGTTCATAAGCGGTTGCATTATTTAAAATTAAGGCGGTAAGTTCTGCTGCAAACAAACAATGACTGAGTAAAAACCATGGAGTTTGAAAACAGGCAGCCTCAAGAAGGAATCAATACCGTGCGGGAAAACCCTTTGCTGGTGTTTTTCAAGCTTCTTGTTGGTGCGATTATCATTATCGTTGTCCTTGTGATAATCCTACAGTTCTCCGGTAGCTGGATTGCCAAGAAAGTTCCGTTTCGTTATGAGTTAGCGTTAATGGAAAAAGTCGATATGGAGTTTGGCACTACCGACAACTCAGCTGAATTGGAAGCCTATCTAAATGAATTAGGGGTAAGAGTTGCGCAGGCTTTATCATTACCGGAAACCATGTCGGTTCAGGTGCATTACGATAGCTCGGAAGTATTTAATGCGTACGCAACTATCGGGGGTAATCTTTTATTCTATAAAGGCTTACTCAAAAAAATGCCCAATGAAAATACCCTGGCAATGGTCATGGCACACGAGATCGCTCATGTTATGCACAGAGATCCAATAGCAGGGCTTGGCGGTGGTGTTGCCAGCATGGTGGCTTTAATGGTTCTAACCGGGCAATCAGGTACCGGTGCAGCTGGCAATGTATTAAACCAAACTGGCATGCTGACCAGCACGCAATTTACACGGAAAATGGAAGAGGCTGCCGACAAAGCAGCCCTTGCGGCCATGGTAAATTTATACGGGCATACAAACGGCGCGAACACACTGTTTGAACTCATGGAAAATGTAGCCGGAGATAGTGCGGTCCCCAACTGGCTGGAGCGGTTTGCCGCAACGCACCCGTTAAGTGCCGACAGAGCTGAATCAGTGGTGTTGCAATCCATTGAAAACAACTGGCCTACCGACGGTGTCTTAACAGCATTGCCTGAAAACTATTCTTTGTGGTTACGAGGTAATCTTTAGGCTGCCGATGTAATCCAGCGTTCGACTAACATTCGAGCAATAGAATCTTTTCTTGGCAGTTTAAATTCGGCATCGTCGTCTCCCCAAGTACCGAATGTCAGTATTTGCTCACGCGTAAACCATCGTGCGTCCTCAATTTCGACGGGGTCGATGTTGATCTCATCGGTTTGCGCGGTAGATTCGAAGCCGAGCATTATTGATCTTGGAAAAGGCCAGGGTTGGGATGCGACGTAACGTACATCGGAGGTAATGATGCCAACCTCTTCGAACACTTCCCTCTTCACGGCTTGTTCTAGGCTTTCTCCGGTTTCAACAAATCCGGCAAGTGTTGAATAGACGCCAGTAGGCCAAGCGCTATTTCTGCCCAATAAACAAGTGGCTGGCGAATGTTCAGTGGCGTCTTTGGTTACAAGCATAATGACTGCCGGATCGGTACGAGGGAATGTTTGATAGTTACATTGTTCGTTGCCGCAAATTTTTAAATGACCGGCGTTTTGTGAATTAAGCCCTGCGCCGCAGCGGCTGCAGAAACGGCATTGGTCTTGCCAATGCACTAAACCTTTGGCGTAAACCAGTAGTGCACCATCTTCGTCAGATAAGGTTGGGCCGATGGCTCTAAGGTCTGCAAATTCGAGGGTATGCAGGTTTGGGTAGTGTGTTTGAGCAGCACCTATAACGTTATTAAGATCGTGCTCGTTAAGTGCAGACAGGCTGCGGGTAAACAGTGCTTTATTTTGCTCGAGACCAAGAAAAAAAAATTTATCGTGGTTTTTTTGATCTTCTGAACTAAGAGGTAAGGTGAGCAAGCATTTTTGTTGGTTATCTTCAGTTGTACCAACGAGCATTTTATCTCGCCAGACAGGTACATACCGAGATTTAGGATCGTTCAAAAAGAGCGATAACTTATCTATACTGTTTCGTAAATGATCGGCTCGATCCAAATTGCCGTGACTATAGTGCATACTGCTCTCGAAAATGTATATTACCGTGAATAGTATTGCATAAATAAGAAAGATACATGGTGCAAATCGGCACGTTCCGAACGGTCGAAACTCTCCGTGTTAAGAGAAAAATAATTTTAATGAAATTGAAGAATTGCCAAAATTTTAGGGCACATGTGCTTGCTTTTTCTCTGCTGTGTATTCTCTCGATAACGTCGTTTTCGACTCAAGCCCAAACCCAGTCTCAGTCCGGTTCACAACGTGAATCAGAGGCTGCATCTGAAGGCCTGTCGCTGCCAACGCTACAAGATAAAACATTTGTTCTTGAAAGCAAACCCAAATGGGAGGCTGGTGTCGGTGCAGGCTATATTAAAGGCTTTGATTATCCAGCCTCTACCGATCCCAATAACGTTGGCTTGGTGTTGCCTTACGTGGTTTATCGAAGCTCCCGTTTACGTTTAGGCGGTGGCGGCATGGGCGCTGTTGCGTTGGAGGAACCCAGGTTGCGTATCGACATGGCGCTTGGTGGTTCTTTGCAAGCCACGTCAGAAGGTAATAGTGCGCGTGCAGGTATGCCCGATTTAGACTTTATCTTCGAACTGGGTCCCCGTATTAACTATAAGTTGCTTACCCATGATTGGCCCAATGCCGGCACCAGCAGAGTTTCCGTGTCTGCCAAGCTGCGCGCTGCGTTTTCAACAGATTTCGGGCACCTTGATGCGCGTGGCGTTGTGTTGACAACTGGCGTTCAGTTTATTCAAAAAAATGCTTACGGACCTAAATGGGACTATCTGATTCAGTTCGAGTCAACCTTTGCGACAGAGCGCTTTCAAGATTATTTCTATCAGGTAGACGCATCTCAAGCAACGGCTACACGTAGCGAGTATGATGCAAAAGGTGGTTATTTGCGATCCAACCTTTTTGCAGGCTTTGCATACCGACCAACCCGTTCGCTAAGAATTTTTACCGGACTGGTATCCGGCTTCTACAGCGGCGCTGCAAACGAACAAAGCCCGCTTTATGAAACAAGTAATAGCACCGGTTTTGCTTTGGGTATGGTTTGGAAGCTGTATGAAAGCAAGAAAAATATACTGGTTAACGAAGCAGAGTAATTTCTATGAAAATTCGACAGCTTGATACCTACGTTGTTGGAAATCCGCCACCGCATTATGGTGGGCGTTACTTCATTTTTGTCCGGTTAATTAGCGACGATGGCATAGAAGGTTTCGGTGAGGTATACACCGCTACCTTTAGCCCACACGTTGTGGAAGCGATGATTAAAGACGTCTTTGAACATCATTTTCTGGATGCGAATCCGTTTGAAATAGAAAAATTATGGCGAAGGGTTTACGGGCGAGGCTACACACTGCGTCCGGATATTTCGCTAATGAGTGTTCTAAGTGGTTTGGAAACCGCTTGCTGGGATCTCGTGGGAAAGGCTGTCAACAAGCCGGTATACCAATTACTGGGTGGGCAGGTACACGACCGTTTGCGTAGCTACACTTATATATACCCTCGTTTAGGCGAAGATGACGCCGTATACCGAGAGCCAGAATTGGCCGCTGCACGTGCTTTAGAATATATTGACATGGGCTTTACAGCCCTAAAGTTTGATCCTGCAGGGCCATACTCTGTTTACGATGGCCGTCAACCTTCGTTAACCGAGTTGGATCGATCAGAGAAAATGGTGACCACTTTGCGTAAGGCCGTAGGCAACCGCGCCGATCTACTGTTTGGTACACACGGCCAATTCACAGCATCGGGCGCTATTCGCTTAGCGAAACGTATCGAAGCCGCCGACCCTTTATGGTTCGAGGAACCCACACCTCCTGAAAACCCATCGGAGATGGCGCGAGTGGCAAGGCAAACGTCCATACCGATTGCAACGGGTGAAAGGCTCACAACAAAATACGAATTTGCCAAAGTGCTGGAGGCGCAAGCGGCCTCTATTCTGCAAATGGCGCTGGGTCGTGTGGGCGGAATATTAGAAGCGAAAAAAATCGCAGGCATGGCGGAAACCTATTACGCTCAAATTGCCCCACATTTATATTGCGGGCCAATAGAAGGCGCTGCGAATGCACAGCTTGCCACTTGCACGCCCAATTTTTTGATATTGGAGAGCATTGAAAACTGGCAAGGTTTCCATGCTGATATTTTAAGAAAGCCAATGCGGTGGGAGGAAGGCTACGTCATTCCTTCAACAGAACCCGGTATTGGTGTGGAGCTGGATATCGAGGTGGCACTGGCTAACCCGTACAACGGCAAGGCTTTGCATTTAGAAATGGCACAAGATCCTGTACAGCCTTAGAACGAATACTTGATTCTTCTCAGCTGCTTCGTAAGTGTCCGATTTAAATGATCTGCTTTGTCCTTGCTTAGCGGTTCAAAACGTAAGCGGATTAGCTGCAGGCCCAATTGCAATATTTTGTCGTGTTTAGAGCCTGATTGCTTGGCTGCCCGATAAACAAATTGATGTGCGGTTTCATCGGGTAGTCGTTGTATGCCTTGCTGGTTCAGAACAGCGCAATATTTGTCCCATA
Organism: uncultured Granulosicoccaceae bacterium; assembly: GCA_937923565.1. Lineage (GTDB taxonomy): Bacteria > Pseudomonadota > Gammaproteobacteria > Granulosicoccales > Granulosicoccaceae > Granulosicoccus. Next base: position 16,981 of record CALDTX010000099.1, read on the forward strand.
GTTTTTCTACGCCCGACTTAGTTTGCCCCGAATTCCGCAGCGGTAAGCCCAGAATAAAAACGCACCATACGCCGCTAATGAGTAGCACCAATAACGTGAGGTGCCAGAGTTTCGGTTTAGGAAACCCCAGTTTTTCCCAAAGCTCTGTTTGAGAATGGTTGTTAAAGTCAACCACCATACGTTGCCACTGATGGTTAAACTTATCCATACTAAGCTGAAAGTTCTTCAGCCAGTTGGCATTGTTACGCGCCATTCGTGGAACCGGTTCGTCGTCGGGTAGTGCTGCTGCCATGCCTTGTTCAACCCGTTGTGGTGCTACGGCGGCGGTTGGATCGTAGCGTTGCCAGCGCCCGTTAATGTAAGCTTCTGTCCAGGCGTGCGCATCCGATTGTCGAACGATCATGTAGTCGCCGTTCATTTCGCCGCCAAGATAGCCGGTGACCACTCTGGCTGGAATAGAGGCTGCGCGTAGCAACACCACAAAAGCCGATGCATAGTGTTCGCAGAAGCCACGTTTTGTACCGAATAAAAACTCATCAACAGGCGTATCGCCGAGTAGTGAAGGTTGTAAGGTGTAGTGAAAGTCTTCCTGGTTAAACCATTCAAGCACGGCATTAGCATAAGCGGTATCCGATCTGTGTTTCTTCCTTAGTTTGTTCGCAAAAGCTTCTGTTTTAACATTCACTCCTGCGGTTTGAGTCATTAAGTCTGTTGGAGCGAAGGCCGGGCGATAAGCGCTACTCAGCGATGACTGTTGTCGATACTGCATAACAGACGACACCTTGTTTAAACTTAACAGTTGATGATCGCCAGTCAGTCTACCGAGCACTCTTTGTTGATTGGGGTCGTCTGTGTTGCTACTTGGCAGAGTGGTAGGGTGGTCCAGTGCAAACAGCCAGTTTTGCTGATTGGGTTGTAACGTAACCGTGTAATCGAGCGTTGTGCCCACAGACTCTGGCGGTATCACGTCAACAGATCTTTCACCTTTCTGCCATTTTCTACCGTCGAAATCGCTGAGCACGGGTCCGCGCCAATAGCGTTGCGCAGGCGTTGGAATACCGTTTTGGAAATCGACTCGAAATGCCACGGCATCCGATAAAGACAAACTACTGATGGTGCCGGGTGCCATTGAATCGGAAAGCCCGGTTTTTGCGGTAGCATCGTCAGGTAATGACCACAAAGGGCCGGGAAGCCGAGGAAACAACAAGAATAAAAATAAGGCCAACGGTGCGCCTTGTAAAAGCAGTTTTACAACCAGCTGAATATTTTGTTGAGCTGGCCGGGCATCGCGAGGGTCGCGTACCACGGCTAAGGCATTGCCTAACGCAAACACAGCAGGCAGTGTAATGAGTGCCGATAAAAACGATTGCGAATAAAAGTATTGTGTTAACAGTAAAAAGCACGCTAAGCACATCAGCAAAACAGCGTCTGATGTTTTACGAATTTCTGCAAATTTTGCCGACACAAGAATGAACAGTAACGCCACGCACGGGTCACGGCCCAGCATATACCCAAAGTGTAGTTTTATCAGCACCGCTCCAAGTATGGCGACGACCGTCATGCCGGCAGATGACAACACAAGTTTTTTTACCAATTTAGGTAGTTTTTCTTCAAACAGTTTTAAGGCAACGACCCCGCATCCCATTATGCTTACCCATAAAGGTAAATGCAGAACATGAGGTAACTGTGCCAGCAGAATGAGTATCGCAAGTGCTCTGATACTGCGTGGGTTCATTGCATCGGTTTGCAGCTTTGCTGCAGCGCGTTTTTTTTTAAAGAAAGGAATATTCACGATGCTAGTTGATACTTTGCTAAACGGCGCAATGCGTTAGTAAGATTTGCACTATCACTTTGTTCGGCAGCGCTATTGGCATTAAGCTCCAGCTGATAGTTTATGTTTTGTTTGTCTGCTTCTATTATCCAGGCTGTTAGTCTCGAGAGCTTTTCCTCTAAATCGAACAGCTTTGTTGATTCCAGGCTTAGTACTAAGTCGCCACCGCTTGCTTCATCTTCAAAGGTTTTTACAAAAATACCCTGACCACGCGCCATTTGTTTCCAGGCAATAGCGTTCTGACTATCACCTGGCTGATAGTTTCTCAAACCGGCGATATCGCCGGATAGGCGAGCGATCGATTTATCGCCATCGCTATTCATGGCTTGTGTTGGCAGTACCGGAGCGTCAACTTCCGGCTTGGGATAAATCAGCGCCTGTGAATCTGAATGAACATAACACCAGGTGCGCCATAAGCCTAAAGGATAGCTGCTCGTTAGCGTAATCCTTTCAATAGATTCAAAGCCTCTGGTAAGCGTGTTTTTTTGTAACTGCGCAACGCTACTGGCGTTAGCGTCAACAGCAACGGAAGTTGCGTAATATTTTGTTTTAAGTTGGATACCATACCGAGGGAGGTCGGTGGCATTAAAAACTTCGACGTCAAAAACGGCGTTTTGACCAGCAAAGCATTCTTGCGGCCTTATTTTTTTGATGCCTATGCCTGCCAAATTTTTGTAGGTGTGCAGTAAGGATGCTGCAAATAATCCTGTGAGTAGAAAACACAAGGCGTAACCGAGGTTTAATGCGTAGTTAATCGACGCCACCAGCATCAGTAACAGTGATATCAAGTAAGCAATGCCGCAGCGTGTTGGCAAAATATAAACACGCTGGTGCTCAATGGTAATAGGTAGTTCGTCGAGCGCGCGAGAACGGAACAAGCGTTGCCTGACTTTATTGTTTACGGCGGCGGGCGTTGCGCTCATGTTAGGGCTGTTTCACCTCTGCCAGTATGGCTTTTGCCGCTTGTTCCCCCGACAGTACTTGGCCGGTAAGTCTGTGCCCTGCCAATGCTGGGAAAACGGCTGCAACGTCTTCCGGTAAGACGTGGTCTCTCTTTTTGACAAAAGCGATGCTTCGTGAAAGTTTGACTAACGCAAGTCCGGCACGCGGGCTTAAGCCAGCACTGTCTGTTCTGGACGCCGTTAGTAATGCCTGTATGTAATCGAGTACTACATCAGATACGTGAATCGATTGCACTGCCTGAATCCATTGCTGCAGTTGTCTGGGGTTTGCTACAGCGTTCATGGTCGCGATTTGCTCGCGCTTGTCGCCACTTTGCAGCAATGCTCGTTCTACCTCGGGTGCAGGGTAACCAAGGTTAAGCCCCACAAGAAAACGATCCAGTTGCGATTCAGGCAATGGATATGCACCGAGTTGATCGGTTGGATTCTGTGTTGCAATAACGAAAAAATCTTTTGGTAAAGCGCGTGTCTGGCCGTCGGCTGATACTTGACGCTCTTCCATGGCTTCAAGTAGTGCGCTTTGTGCTTTGGGCGGTGCTCGGTTGATTTCATCGGCCAGAAGTACTGATGTGAATACTGGGCCTTCCCTGAACTCAAACTGTTGAGTCTGAGAATTAAATATCGACACGCCAACGATATCCGCGGGCAGTAAATCGTTAGTGAACTGCACTCTTTTCCATGGCAAACCTAAGCTTGCACCTAAGGCTTGGGCCAAGGTTGTTTTACCGGTGCCGGGTACGTCTTCTATTAAAAGATGCCCTTGAGCAAGAAGACACGCTACTGCAAGCTCGATTTGCCAGCGTTTGCCAAGCAATACAGATTCGAGTTGCGTGAGTACCTGATCCAGGTCGCCCAATGTGGTCAATGGGGTCGCGTGTACCTGTGTTGTCATAATTGCCAGTAGATTGCATGAATATCTACTGTTTATCGGCCGAAAGCGCAGCTGCTAAGCATCGCAAACTACAGCGCAGCATCGATCAAGGGTGCCGAAGCTCAGTTTTGTGATAAAACCCTCAGAACACATCAAAACGGACTTTTGCGTAGCTAATTGTGTCCAGTTATCAATTCAACGTTAAATTCGGTTACCGGAAGCATACCGTCGAAACTATGGGGTCGTTGAATCAGCACAGTTGGTATACTGCGAACTTTCAATACAGATTGCTTGCTAGCGCATGCGTGTAACAAATTTTCTGAAATCAGATCGACTGGCCCATAAAGACCCAGACGTCCGAAGATCGGCTATCGAGGCACTCGATATGACCACTGAGGGGGCCAATCAGCAAATGCAATCGATTGCGCTTCACGATGACGAGTCGAAAGTAAGGCTAAGTGCTATTGCCAAAATAACGAGTGCCGAAAGCCTAATAGCACTTTATGCTGATGATCTAACCAATACGTCGGCGTTGCGCGATGCAGTTCTGGCTAGATTATGCCAGCTTATGTCTGATGATCAGTTGGATACGGCTGAACTGAATCAATGCTTGCAAGCTAGCATTCCAGATGCTGCCACCCTTTTAGTAACACATAGCGCAAACAGCGACTTTCGTGCAAAGACGTTACAGCAGATAAACGACGAAACTCAATTGTTGTCAGTAATCAACAATTCGCGATTTCACGATACCAGACTCGCTGCTGCGGAAAACTTAAAAGACGACAACTTGATTCGACAGGCTGCCGCTGCTTGTCGTTCACGCGATAAAGTGGTTGCAAAATTTCTGCAACAAAAAATTGATGAAAAAACTGCGATTGCAGAGCAACACAAACACAATGTGCAAACTGCCACCGATACGGTAGACGCGGTAGAGCAGTTAGCCACCAGTGTTTGGTCGCCTCAGTCCGAAGGAAAATTTAATGCGCTCAATGCAAAATGGAATGTGTTGGCTGATCAATATAAGCAACCCCTTAGCGCTCGGTTCGATAAGGCAAGCAACACAATAAAAGCGCAACTTGAAGAACGCGTGAAAGCGGCACAAGAACAAGCAATCCAGGAAGAGGGCACTAACACCGCTGCCATTAAGCAAAACGAACAATTACAAAGCGACTCTGAAGCTTCCGCAGATATTAAGGCTGCTCAGCCTCAAGTTGAGATCGATCCAGCCTTAACAGAACTTATAAACGCTTTAGCGCCAGTGGCCATTGCTGATGTTCCCGGTTTTGTAACAGGTAATAGTGTACCCAACGCATCGCTAGCAGAGAAAGTTTTAGCGCACGCCTCTGCTGTTGCCGTTATGTTTGATCCACCGTATGAAGTAAACAAAGGCCGACCATCAGCGGTTGAACAGCGCATTAAACGTGTCAAAACACTGCTAGATACAGACTCCCTGTTACCTGGCGTGCCCGTGCAGCAATGTCGTTACGTCACTGAGCTTGCCGAGCATCTAGCGCAGCTGGAAGATCGCCTTGGAAAAGCTAAACAGGAAAGTAGCGACAGAGTTAAAGCCACGCACAAGCAGTTTGCAGCGCTAGCGGCTACTGTGAAAGAAGGCAAATGGGGGCCCGCTAGTAGCATGTTTCGTCGGCTGCATAAGAAAGTCGAAGCAATGGAGCCGGCTGAGAAAAACGTATTTGCAGACAAACTGAGTCGGGCCGAAAAAGAGCTCGATGAAATGGCCGATTGGCAAGACTTTGCTGCTAAGCCAAAGCTTGAAGCGCTGTGTGTAGAGATGGAAGCGCTGCCAGAAAACGAGCTAAAGCCAGAAGAGCTGGCCAAACGCATTAAAAAGTTACAAGCGAATTGGAAATCTTTAGGCGTAAGTAGAGCCGCTAATGAGTTGTGGGCGCGCTTCAAAACTGCCGGTGATACAGCGTATGAGCCGTGCAAAGCTTATTTTGAAGAAAAGCAGACAGAACGCCAACTTAAATTAGATGCCAAGCATGCTTTGTGCGAGCAGCTTAATCAGACCTACGAAAGCGCGGACTGGGAAAATCCCGATTGGCGCAACTTACAACGTGCAGTCAACAATGCAAAGCGAGACTGGTCGCGTAACCGTGTCCCGGATCGAAAGCCCGACAGAGCATTGGAGCAGAAGTTCTCTGACGCTTTAAAGCCACTGGAAGAAAAGCTGGCTGAGCAATACGATGTTAATGCCGAGCTAAAACGCGAGTTAGTTGAAAAAGCCGAAAAGCTGGCAACGTCAGAAATAACCCAACACTCTGTTAATCAGGCGAGAAGCTTGCAAAGTGCCTGGAAGCAAGTGGGCATTATGCGCAGAAAAGATGATCAAGCGCTATGGGAACTGTTTAACGGCCACTGTAAGGTTATATACAAACATAAGCACGATACTGAAAAAGAAAAATACAAGGCCAGTATGAGCCATGTATTCAGAGCCAGAGACATCATTAAAACGTTGCGTTCCATGGCTAAGACGGCTGATATTGATGAGCCAAAGTTACAAGCATTGCAAAGCGAATTTCAGGCACTGGAGGCGTTCCCAGATAAAGATAAAAAATTCCTGTTGAAAGACTTCAGAGCGGCTATTGATGCTTGTCAAAGATCGCAAGAGAATCTTTCCAAAAAACGTGTGTTGGCTGAGAGGGACGAAATTCAAAGACGAATCGGCCTGTGTGAGCAGCTAGAAGCAGGGGTTGAATCGCCGCAACTTATCGATGCCAACCAGTTAGAAGATATTGAACATGCTTGGGATAGCAGTGATGCACCCATTAGCCGCGACGTACTCGCGTTGTTAAGTTCACGACGTAACGCTGCTTTGGAACATCTAAAAACCGGCACTAAATATGATTACGAAAAGAATGAAGTTGCGCGTCGGGAACTGTTAATCCAAATGGAAATTCTGACAGAGAAAGAAACACCGGCTGAAGATAAAGCCCGACGCATGCAATATCAATTGTCGAATCTTACAATTGGAATGACGTCGTCAGCTGTTATTGATAAGCGGGCTGAGTTACAGGACTTACAGTTAAAGTGGTATGCCGCTGCACCCGTTATGCAGAGCGTTAAGGATAATTTGCAATCTCGTTTTCTCAATATTATAAATAAATAGGTTGCCTCTTGGTTAAGCTAACTCTTCAGGCTTTGGAAAGAGCAATCGCGAACGATGAACTTGTCTTATTTTATCAACCTAAAATCAGCCTGATTACCGGCGAGGTAGTCGGTGCAGAGGCGTTAGTTCGCTGGGATGACCCGGAAAGCGAAATTATCCCACCCAATGTGTTTTTACCTTTGGCTGAGAAGTCTGGCTTATTACAGGAAATTTCACTGCGCTTACTCGACCTGGTTGTCGTTGATATTGCATCTATTCGATCCGTTAAAAGCGGGTTGTCAGTTTCAATGAATGTAGCGCCAACCGATCTTCAATCGCACACGCTTAGTAGACACATAGAGCAATACCTTCATAAAGAGCTGCTTCACGCAAACGAACTGCAAATAGAAATTACCGAAAGTGCGGTAATGGGAAATTTCGAACGCATTCGCGACAATGTTTATGGCTTAAGCGAATTGGGTATCCAAGTGTTGATGGACGACTTCGGCACGGGTTATTCGTCTATCGACAGGCTTAGTCAGTTACCGTTTTCCGCGTTGAAACTCGATCAAGGCGTGGTTCAACGTATGGGAACGTCGCGCCAGAATTTAAACGTGGTCAAAGCCTCTTTATCGATGGCGCGTGAACTTTCGATGACGTCCATTGCCGAAGGAGTAGAAAGTGCTGCCACTTACCATTTTCTAATGGCCAATGGCTGCTCCGAGGCGCAAGGCTTTCATATCTGTCCTCCGTTATCTCTGGCCGAGTTTAAGCAGTTTGTGGCAAAAGAGCATAACTTCAGCGGATCGCATTTGGGTTGTGTGCATCAGGCGATTCTTAATGCGCACTATTTTAGAAAATGCCTGTTAGACCTTGTATTTTGTACACGGCACGGTACTGATGGTTGTTTGCCTTCTATCATCGACCCTGATGTGCACAAAAACGTTAAAGAAGCTCGCATTGGTAAATGGTATTTTGGGTCGGGTTGTCAGCTGCAAGGCATAGTGGAGTACAACAAACTAGAGCCCGCTATCCTTGAGCTACATAACTTGGGTATCAGCACGTTAAGTCTTGTGCACTCTGGTGCTATTGATCATGAGAGCATTATTGCCGAGTTAAATGTAAAAACTGATAATTTAGTGGTTTTGTTGGAAAAGCTGGAAAGCACTTTGTTATTGGGTGAAAATAGTAGTTGATGTAATTGGAGATTCACAGGTGAAAGCTGACGACTTACGTTATAGAAATGACAAGCAACAATGCGAGGCTTTGTTGGAAGAACGCAGTGTCATCCGAGTTAACGATGCTCTTGAGAAGCAGGAAGCCGAAGGCCCTAGTGGTTTACGTCGGCGATTGCTATCGACATCGGTACGTCTAAGTCGAAAGATGGCGCCAGATATTTATAAACTCTCTGATGAATGTGTTGAACGGTTATCCATGGATATTCCGTTGGAGTTGTATGTGTACGCAAGCCCACAGTTTAATGCTATGTGCTTTAAACCTGAGGAAGGACGCTTGTTCGTTATGTTCTCGTCAAGCTTACTTGAAAGTTTCACTCCTAAAGAGTTGCAGTTTGTAATGGGCCATGAGTTTGGGCACCATGTTTATAACCATCACGCAATTCCTATTGGTTACATTGTTAAAGGTCCGCAAAGGCCAGACCCTAAACTCGCGTTACGTCTATTTGCATGGTCGAGGAATGCCGAAGTGTCAGCTGACCGAGCAGGTGCTTATTGTGCGCAAGATATGCACTCGGTTGCCAGTGCTTTATTCAAGCTCTCATCAGGCTTAACCGGCACTGCTGTTAAATTTGACTTAGATGAGTTTCTTCAACAAGTGGACGACATGCAGGAAGAGGCGTCTGAGCCCGGTCAAGGTTCGCCACAAGGCGACTGGTTTTCCACGCACCCGTTCAGTCCATTAAGGGTAAAAGCCTTACGTTTATTTTTTCAATCGAACTTAATGAAGGAAGACGGTACTTCGTTAGATGAACTTGATGTTGGCGTGCAACGTTTAATGAGCATGATGGAGCCTAGCTATCTCGATGCTCGAACCGATGTTGCAATTGCGATGCGACACTTGTTATTCGCAGGTTCAGTGGTTGTTGCTTCTGCTGAAGATGGCGTTTCTGAAAAAGAAATAGCAGTTTTCGAACAGTTTTTCGAGAAAGGTGAATACAGCGAAAAGCTTAATGCTGAACGTATAGAGCAGCAACTACCACAACGTATCGAGCGTGTGAAAGAAAACGCAACAGAGACGCAAAGTATGCAAGTTGTTAGAGACTTATGTGTTGTTGCTATGGCCGATGGTGATGTAAAGCCAAAAGAGCGTGATGTATTGAATCGTATTGCTGATGGTTTAGGTGTGTCGCGTACCTTTGTATGTCAAACCATTGAGCAAGAAGTAGATCCCGATTAACAATTAATATATGTTGTACTTATGCGCATGCACTCATGCGGTGCAAGCGCACTTATATGGCGCAACTTCATGCCAATATTGCGTAAAAACAGGCGTTTTATAGCTGCTTTTTAGCTCTTTTTGTATTTTATTGGTGCTTCCCGATTTCTTTTTGCTATCATGCTGAGCGTTCGATATCTGCTCAGTATGATCATATGCACTCATGGCTGTCAGATAATTCTAATCAGTCATATAAATTAATCTGGAATTTTCAATGGATTCAACCGATGCTTTGTTGGCGGGCAGCAATGTTTTATTTGTATTGTTGGGCGCTATACTTGTTTTGTTCATGCACGCAGGTTTTGCGTTTCTTGAAGTAGGTACAGTTAGAGAAAAAAATCAGGTTAATGCTCTGGTTAAAATATTTTCTGACTTTGGCATCTCAACCATCGCTTATTTCTTTATTGGTTATCAAATTGCCTATGGTATGGACTTCTATGCCGCAGCCTCCGACTTAGCCGTTAATAATGGCTATGAGCTGGTTAAATTCTTTTTCTTACTCACGTTCGCAGCTGCAATACCTGCAATCATTTCTGGCGGTATAGCGGAGCGTGCGCGTTTTTATCCGCAGTTGTTTGCATCGTTCGCCATTGTTTCTTTGGCGTACCCGCTTTTTGAAGGCATTGTTTGGGCTGGTAACTTTGGATTGCAAGATAAAATCGAGGCAATGACAGGTGCATCGTTTCACGATTTTGCCGGTTCGGTGGTTGTTCACGCAGTGGGTGGCTGGATCGCATTAGCAGCGGTTATGTTACTCGGCGCCAGAACAGGGCGTTACCGCTCGGATGGTTCCATAGGTGCATCTTTTGCGCCGTCAAGTATTCCATTTCTTGCTTTGGGTGCCTGGATATTGACCGTCGGTTGGTTTGGTTTTAATGTAATGTCTGCACAAGAAGTTGAAGGCATTAGCGGGCTCGTTGCAATCAACTCACTCATGGCCATGGTTGGTGGTTTGCTGGCAGCCTTATTTGTGGGTAAAACAGATCCTGGCTTTGTACACAATGGTCCGCTAGCGGGTTTGGTTGCTGTTTGTGCCGGCTCTGATGTTATGCACCCGATGGGTTCGTTGGTCGTTGGTGCAATAGCTGGTGTGTTATTTGTTTGGTTTTTTACTTGGGCTCAGAACAAATGGCGTATTGATGATGTTCTGGGTGTTTGGCCGTTACATGGAATATGCGGTGCTTGGGGTGGTATTGCCGCGGGAATATTCGGCTTGGAGCAATTCGGTGGCATGGGTGGTGTAAGCCCAATGGCTCAGGTTATAGGTACTTTAGCGGGTGTTGTTTACGCGTTTGTCGCTGGCCTGGTCATTTACGGTATTGTGAAAGCGGTAGTTGGGATAAGACTCAGCGAAGAAGAAGAATACAACGGCGCAGATCTCAGTATCCATAAGATTTCAGCAACACCTAAATAACTCGCACCTTTGCATTATTAATGAATATCAATTCAGGAACACATTGTGAAACGAATTACAGCCATTATTAAGCCATTTAAGCTAGACGCAGTACGAGAAGAGCTTGCCACGTGTGGTGTAGCGGGCATTACCGTAACAGAGGTGAAAGGGTTTGGCCGTCAGAAAGGTCACACCGAGCTTTACCGCGGTGCGGAGTACGTTATCGATTTTATTCCTAAGGTGAAGCTGGAAGTTGTTGTGCAGGAAGACATACTTGATGCCTGCATTGAAGGCATTATCCGAGCGGCCAATACCGGCAAAATTGGAGACGGAAAAATTTTCGTCGACAACGTAGAGAGAGTTATCCGTATTCGTACACAAGAGGAAGGTGACGCCGCGCTGTAGGGTTTTACCGTACTGCGTTAGAGGTTGATCATGAGGGAGACCATTTTTTCGGATACTTGACATCAATAAAGACTCAACTAACACTAAGGGTAACTTTTTAACTGTTGAGCATTGATAATGCGAAGAATGAGTCTTCCGGTTTTATTTTTAGTGGTGGCCGCTTCCCAAGCCTTAACCGGCTGTGTTGTGGGAACGCGGTCCATCGATTTAAACGCTCCAGTGATAGAATCGCGCGGGGCCGATAAAGGTCAGTACAGAATTGAATACGTCAATGATAAGCGCGTATTTGAGCAATCCCCTCGTAAACCTTCAACTCCCTCCATTCAAGGTGATCTAAGCCAGGCTTCAGCGGAGTCACTGTCCAATTATATCGGCCGTCAGCGCAATGGTTACGGCAAAGCCATGGGCGTTGTCCGTTTACCCGAAGGCGGTACGATTCAACAAGAAATGCAAGATGTGCTTGAAGCAGGGTTTGCCGCACGTGGTTATCAACTCAGTGATGATGAGAATGCACCGCTTACTGTCCGCGTTGACGTTACTCGGTTTTGGGCGTGGTTCTCCCCAGGTTTTATCGGCGTACGCTTTTTTGGAAACGTTGAAACCGAGCTTACTCTGGATTCTGCCGGGCAGCAGGTGAGCGTTACCGTTGAAGGAGAAGGGCGCAATCTGGGTCAGGTGGCCAGCAATGCAAACTGGGCCTTGGCTTACGATCGCGCGTTCCTGAATTATCTGGAAAATCTGGATAAAACGTTGGATGAAAACGGGCTTTAAATTAGCGCTTCAACGCTTAATGCTGGCTTTTGGATAGACCCTGCAAACTTAGCGTTGCAGAGTCTATGTGATGTGCGCCTACTATCGTTTATTGTTGCAGGTACTGCATCAAGCGTCACTTGAGGTGTCAGCATTTTCCCAAGGTGGGTGAGGTGTAAATTTACTGACCATAAAGTCGGTAAATACTCGTACCTTGTTGCTTAAATGCCTTCTGTGCGGGTACACCAATTGAATGGTTGAAGTATCTACCGCATGATCAGTTAACAACGGCTTGATCAATCCTTTTTTCAACGACGGTTGTACAACATAGCTTGCCAATCGTGCGATACCAATGCCTGCTTTAACCGCTTCATGCAAAGCGGAAGCGCTATTGGTATGAAAATTACCCTTCACCCGTTGTACGCTAATACCGCTATCGGTATTAAATTCCCAATCGTTAAAGTGCTGTATGTTGGAATGCGTTAGGCAATTGTGTTCCATTAAGTCGTCTGGTGTGCGCGGTGTACCGTATTTGGCAAGGTACTCCGGAGATGCGCAAATAATTCGCTTGTTCACTGCCAGCCGACGCGCTACTAATGATTCGTCGGTTAAGCCATCGCTGAGCACGATCGCGACATCCACAGCTTCGCCGACTAGGTCGACTTCTCTTTCGCTGAGCTCGAGCTCTACGCGCAGTTCAGGGTACTGCGACATAAATTCGGGCATCAGTTTGATCATCTGGATGCGCGCAAAAGCTGAAATGGTTGTAATACGAAGCGTGCCGGTTACGCGGTCGTGCAGTGCCATAACGGCATCTTCTGCTTGTTGAATTTCATGCAGAATTGCACCGCAGCGATCCTGGAACGCATGGCCCTCTGCCGTTAGGCTCAGCTTGCGGGTGGTGCGTTGGAACAATCTGGCACCTAGACGATCTTCAAGACGAGTAATAAGCTTGCTGACGGCGGAAGGTGTTAAGTCGAGCTCGCGGGCGGCTGCCGAAAAACTGCCCATGTCGGCAGCCTTCGAAAAAACCAGCATTTCTGTGTATTTATCCATTTTTAAGTATTAGTGCTTTGGCATCACAATATATGTAATTGAGGATATATTATGTAGACCAGAATAACAAATTCATTTCAAACTAAAACAGTAATTTTTTTGCAAATATTTTTGCAACGGCGATTCATTGCTTCAGGCACAATCAATTGTAATCGCCCTAAAAATTTGGACCTGTGTATACCTTTTTCGAACGTTTGATCGACCCACTGCGTAACGTCTCTGTAGAGCGTCCACCGAATAACCCCTATCAATTTATTTGGCACTTCATCAGCCCTATGAAAGGGGTGGTTTTTTTTACGTTGTTGGTCACCGGTGTGTCCACAGTGTGTGAGCTGTATCTTTTTGCTTATCTGGGTCGCATTATCGACTGGATGGGCGACACCGAGCGTTCCGATTTCTTGGCGGTGCACGGCACAACGCTACTTTGGATGTTGTTTGTTGCCGGTATTCTAAGGCCCGCCTCTATGCTGGCATCTCGCAGCATGATCGCGCTAGCGTTGGTTCCGGGTATCACCGATAGCACCCGCTGGCAAAACCATCGCTATGTGCTGCGTCAAAGTATGCATTTTTTCCAGAACGACTTTGCCGGGCGTGTTGCACAAAAGGTGATGCAAACCGGCAACGCGGTTCGGGAAGTGATCATCAATATTGTTGAAGGTGTTTGGGTATTGATCATTTACCTGTTCGGCATAACTGTGCTGCTACTTGATATCAACCAGATGCTGATGATTCCGATCATTCTTTGGATCATTGCGTATGCAGCCGTGGTGTATTTCAAAGTACCCCCGGTGCGTTATAAATCGGCCGACCTATCTGAAGCCCGTTCGGCGTTAACCGGAAGAGTGGTCGATAGCTACACTAATATTCAGTCGGTAAAGCTGTTTGCGCATCATGAGCTAGAAGAGAATTTTGCCCGTGCGGCCATTGCGCGACACATCAGTTCGTTCCGCACACTAATGCGCGCCATCATCGGCATGACCGTCACACTAACGGTTCTGAACACCATTCTGATTTTATTTGTTGCAGGTCTGTCGGTTTATTTGTGGCTACATGAAGCGATAACGGTGGGTGAAATTGCCATAGCAAACGGATTGATAATCCGTCTTAATCAAATGTCCGGGTGGATTCTGCGTACGCTCACGTCTTTGTTCGAAAATATGGGCACCGTAGAAAACGGTGTGGATACGATCTCTCAAGCCACGCAAGTGCTCGACGTACCCAATGCCCAAGCACTTAACGTCAGCGAAGGTCGGGTGCAGTTTAATAATGTGTCTTTTCGTTATGACAAAGCGGGCGACAAATCAGAGCTGCCGATTATCGATGGTTGCACTATCGATATTGCTGCCGGTGAAAAAGTGGGTTTGGTTGGGCGCTCGGGTGCTGGAAAATCCACCTTAATCAATTTGCTCATGCGGTTTCATGATCTGAATGAAGGCACTATCAGCATCGATGGGCAAGACATCAGTCAGGTAAAACAAACCACCTTGCGATCCAATATTGCGGTAGTCACACAAGATACTTCCTTGCTGCATCGTTCCATTCGCGACAACATACGTTATGGCAAAGCCGATGCCAGCGATGGGCAAATCGTAGAAGCTGCCAAACGCGCTGAAGCGTTCGAGTTCATGCAATCGTTATCTGACATAAAAGGGCGTGTTGGGCTGGATGCTTTGGTGGGTGAGCGCGGTGTGAAATTGTCGGGTGGTCAGCGGCAACGTATCGCGATAGCTCGGGTTATCCTCAAAGATGCACCTATTCTGATTCTCGACGAGGCAACATCTGCGCTGGACTCTGAAGTGGAAGCCGCTATTCAGGATCAGCTTAATAACCTGATGGCCGGCAAAACGGTACTCGCTGTGGCTCACCGTTTGTCCACGATTGCCGAGCTGGATCGGCTGATCGTGCTGGATCAAGGCAAAGTTGTGGAGGTGGGCTCACATAAAGAGCTGTTAGCGCACAACGGCATTTACGCGCGGCTTTGGCATCGGCAATCTGGTGGGTTTTTGGGTGGCTAGAGCTGTTCCCGCCCTACATGAACAGTTAGACAGGCGGGATTAGTACCGTTTTCAGCAGTAAGCACCCGTATAAACTATAAATATACTGTGCTCTGGATCACTGTGTGCTCGCAGCTGAGTCGTGATCTTTTGGCAATGGACGCTAATACAGTTATAGGTTTGGGCACGTCGTCGAAACCGGAAACTGTCACTGGAATCGTGAAGCGGTGAAACTTCTAATAACATCGGCTTATGAAACGCACACCATGCTGGACGAACTCGGCGTGCTTGCAAGCATCGATAGTGTTGGTCGCCATACCACGGTGGACTCGGCTGAAGAGGCTGATGCTATTCTGTTTGTCGAGGATGCGCAATTCGATGATTATCTTTACAAGCGCTTAAGAAAGCACCCCTTAGTTCAGCAGTACCCTGAAAAAGTGTTTATGTACAACGAGGTGGACAAACCTTGGTCGGTACTCCCCGGGCTCTATTGCTGCATGCCCAGTCGTTTTTATCAGGCTTCCAAACAGGTGCCTTTTCCGTACTTGTTAACACCCAATGAGTTTATTAAGGACGTTCACACATGGGAGGTGGAAAGGCGTTGGTTGTTCTCTTTTGTGGGCTCGGCCAGTCATCGCTGTCGGCGGGATGTCGTCGCACTTGCCGACAAAAGTAAGGGCGTACAAGACACCAGCGATTTCAATGTGTGGGACTGCACCGATGACATCAAAGCAGCGCAAGGGATGAATTTTGCGCAAACCATGGCTGAAAGCCACTATATGCTTTGCCCAAGAGGCATTGGCCCATCTTCGTTCAGACTGTTCGAAACCATGGAAGCTGCCCGTGCGCCGGTCATTATATCGAACCAATGGGTGCCAACTCCTCACATCGACTGGGATTTTGCTATCCGTGTTGATGAGAGTGATATCGCTAATATTCCTACCTTGCTACGTTCGATGACAGACGAAGCAGAAGATCGTGGCAAAGCTGCTCGCCAAGCGTGGGAATCGGCTTATCGGCGCGAATTGTTGTTCGACACGGCGGCTGAATCGGTGTCGTGGTTGCTTGAAGAGAGCCGCAGTCGGGCGCATTCCAAGCCTTCAGTGATGCTACGAAAGCTGTATATTCTGAGCGAACTCAAAGCCTTGAGCACGTACCGCAGTTTGCGTGATCAGTGGCAACAGGCGTTGTTTTAGGGCTAAAAAACGTCCATTACGCTTTATTCCTGAGTATTTATTGTGTTATACATACAGAGCTAAATAATCCAATAAAGCAAAGAACGGCTCGTAATGAACGCGAAAGTACTACGTCTGAATAAGGCCGGTACTCCGATAGCCTGGCTAAGCTGGCAAGAAACAGCAACGCTTTTGGTCAAGGAACAGGTTATTTGGAGTTTGGGTGAAGTAGTTCA
This sequence comes from uncultured Granulosicoccaceae bacterium, assembly GCA_937923565.1. GTDB lineage: Bacteria > Pseudomonadota > Gammaproteobacteria > Granulosicoccales > Granulosicoccaceae > Granulosicoccus. Next base: position 33,217 of record CALDTX010000099.1, read on the forward strand.
CACCCTGCACGGTGGATACAACAAGCAAGGTGAACGTTCACAACTAAACTTGCCCAGCATCATTGCGTGCGATGGCCGAGTCGATAGCAAAGCGTTCACCCCGCCACTCACTAATTCTTTACTCTTCGCCCGCGATCAATACGTTTGCTTGTATTGCGGGGTAGAGCATAGCTCCCGCGACTTATCCAGAGATCATGTAAAGCCAACATCGCGTGGTGGTCGGGATCGCTGGACCAACTGCGTTACCGCCTGCAGGCGTTGTAACAATCGCAAAGGTAGTAAAACACCCGAAGAGGCAAAAATGGAGCTGTTAGCAGTGCCGTTCGCACCGAATCGTTATGAGTTTTTCTATCTCTCAAACAGAGATGTTTTAGCGGATCAAATGGAGTTTTTGAAAGCGCGTTTTTCGTCGCGCGTTAGTTGGTCTTAGCGCGTTCTTTACACCCATTAGCTGTTGGTGTTTTTACGGTGCAATTGCAGCAATAACTTGTTGGTGTAATCTACAAACAACGTTGATGAATTTCCATACCCGGAAATTTGTACCACATAATTTCCTGCCGAAGCCACTACCGTGAAGTATCGATTGTTAGTGTCACTGAGTACATCGCCAACAACGTCGGTGATATAGCGATCAATAGCGAATGGTTGCGATTGATTGTTGGAAACCTTGGCGACTGAATTACGCATTATCGCATTGGGTTCTGCGGTGTTGTCATGCAGTGTTTGCGCAAAAAGGGCTGCAGTTTCTGCATTGTCTGTGCTGATCAACATCAGTTCGTTCGGTGGGCGTTGTGGTTGGGTTTGATCATACTGTTGCACCGCTACCATCGCTGTAATGAGTCGTGTAAAACCGTCAACGGCTGCATCGCGCTTAGAGGGGTCGGCGCGTAAGTTCACACCTTTTAAGGGTGAAGTTTGAACGTTGGCCCAAGCGCCTTGCTGCCAAGGGTGGCGAACGCTTGCGTTTGTTTGTAGCAGATGTTTATTGCGTGCTTCGCGCTCAGTGTCCGGGTAGCTTTGTGGATCCAGAATCTGAATGGGATCTTGAGGCGGGTTAGTGAGCACGTGATCGATTAGCGCCTTACCATTTGGCCGACTGGCCAGGTTGTTCATGAAGCGCTCACCTTCAATATAAGAGTATTCCAATACATTACGACTTATCGCTTGCACAGATTGTGTTAATTGATTGGGTGGGTTTGGTCGGCTAAACATAAATTCATCCAGCGCTTTTAATCCGTGTAAACAATTTGCTTTAGCGCAAATATTACGGGTAACGTGCTGTGCGTGACCTTCAAAGGCCGCTGATTGCGCAAACGATGCACGAAAGTTTAGTTCTCTGTTTTCATGGATGCCGTAGCGAACATCATCGGCTGCATGTACCAACTCATGAATCAGTAAAGCCAGTAGTGCTGCATCCTGAATATCAACATCATTGGGCAGGGAGCGTTGGTAGTTGTCGAGCAAACCCTTCGATAACATGACTTCTTTTTGTCGTGTTGAATACAGCGCTGCATAGGTGCCAGACTGACTATTCATGACCGTTGATAAAAAGTGCTGCGCAAATTGTTTGTTAGAAAATTGCTTATTGATCAGCCTGCCGGTTTCGAAACCAACTTCAGTGGATATTTTTGCATCCTGAGCCAATGAAACTTTAACGTGCCCTAGCGGTATGTTGGTTTCTTGCTCTACCAGCAAACGAGCTTTTTCATATAATGGAAAAACCCGCTGTTGCCAATTGATTCCTCTGCTTAACGCCGGCGTGGCAGTCGCTTTTGGGGCTGTGCTTTGTTCGGTGCTGATGCTTGCGGTGAGGTCTCGATCAATGACACGGATGGGTGCGGGTTGTGGGGTGCTTGTTTGACAACCTGTGACTGCGAGCGTACCTAGAATTAGCAATACGCGGAAAGGGTAGGTAGAACGGTTTTGGAGCGACATGGGTCGAGCACAAGCTGATATAAGATGTCAGCCAGTCTACCGATCTTGGATGCCATTGCGATAGCGTCAGGGGTGGTTTTTGATCTATGGTAGGCAAAAAAAAGGCGGCCTATGAGGCCGCCCTGTGATCGTTGTCCAATTTCTAATTTTTCTCGTATGCCCGTATGTAATCAATTTGGTAACGAGCCGGAAACGGCGTGCTGCCATCCGGGTCGCCGGGCCACCATCCTCCAACCGCCAGATTCACCAGCAGATACATGTCTTCCCACGAAACATTACCGTCGTTGTGGGTGTTTCTCAATTCGCCGTCGACATACCAAGATAGCTTGCCGGGTTCCCACTTAACTGCGTAAGTGTGGAAATCTTGAGAGTAATCAGGGCCCCAAGCCTCGTAGGAGGGTGAGGAGCGGAGCGACCAATTGTCGTAGTAGTGATAAGTGTTGTAAGCAACTGTGGGCTTATCACCGATGTACTCTACGATGTCGATTTCTGGCCGACGGTCGTTATCGTTTTGATGCAGTAACCAGAGCGCCGACCAAAGCCCTTTGCCTTTGGGCAGCTTTGCGCGCATTTCCACATAGCCGTAACGCATTTTGAATTTGTTGAATGTGGTTAGGGCACCCGACAAATACGGTTTGTTGTTTGCACTGCTCTTGAGGTGGTCGGGTGTGCGAATGGCCGTTATGGTCAGGTGATTGCCGTCGAATTCAAACGGTGAGTGACCGAAATCCGGGTTGTTGATTCGGTCCACATAGTATTGCTGTTCGCCATTGATCGTCCAGTTAGCACCCCAACGGTAGTTTGAGTTCCATTTGGATGTATCCAGACTGAAGTCGTTGAATTCATCGGAAAACACTAAGCTGTATCCGTCTGGGGCATTGCCATTACTGGCTGCACGCAGAACCGATTCATCGTTTTGAATGACTGCCGTCGTTGATTGCTCGGCTGCGTTGTTAGCCGCAGTATTAACAACAACTTCTTCAGATTTGGCGGAGTACAAGCCATTGTGAGTGGCCGCAACAATTTGGAAGTGGTAGTCCTGATTCCAAACTAAGCCTTCGCTTAAAAATTCATTTTGAGTGACAAACGCGATGTAGTTGTTGTCGCGATAAATGTTATAGCCCTTGATGTTATCGCTGGCGCTAGCTTGCCAAAATAGTTTCGCTGCGTTGCCGTTCTGCACTTCGGCGCGAAGGGCTGTTGGCGCTGCAGGTGGCGCAGAAGGGTCGGTAGCGGGTGGTGGCGCTTGCGTGCTTGGCGCGTTCGCTGCGGCCAACGTGACGCTACTGGTGGCAGAAACCGTGTTGAAGTTCTTGGCTGCGTCGAAAGCGACTATGCCGTAGTCGTAGGTTTGACCGGACGATAGGTTTGTATCGATATATTGCGTGCTAAATACTGTGACGTAGTAGACACCGTTGCGGTAGATGTTGTAGCCGAGAACGCCAACATCGTCCCAAGGCTTGTTCCAGCTAACGCGAACTGAGCTGCTGTCGATCGCCAAAGCACGAACATTATTAACGGTGGACGGCTTCTGTGTATCTGCAAGCAGAGAAGTGCTGGCCAAACAAAGGACCAAGCCAAGCGCAAAAAGTCGATTCATGGGTATGTTTGCTTAGTTGTTTCTATTGGGCGATGGTGTTTGTATGAGTCTAAGAATAAGCAATGTATTTTGCCGCTGTTATCTTAGTAAGCATAGTCGCATCACCTTAAATAAAGCTGAAAAATACAGTGGAGACATGTTGAAAGTTTCATTTAATTCAACAACATGCGCTTCACTGTGTTACGCCGGGTCGGAAATATAGTGAACCGGTTCAGTCAGTCAAAGCGAGAATCGGGCCCAGACGCTGCTCTATTAGCGCTAATTTGATTGCCGAATATTAACGTTAACTTACCTTGACCACAGTGCGGCCTTGTACTTCACCGTTGATAATCGGTTTAGCCAATGCGGGTACTTCGCTTAAAGCCACTTCATTCACCATTTCTTCCAGTTTTGCCATTGGCAGCTCATTGGCCAAGCGTTGCCAAGCCAGTTGTCGACGGCTGGTTGGGCACATTACAGAGTCGATGCCGAGCAAGCTTACGCCTCTGAGTAAAAATGGAATAACGGTGGTTTCCAGCCCTGCGCCACCGGCTAAGCCAATCGCAGCAACCGATTTACCGTATTTCATTTGGGTCAGAATGTTTGCCAGCATGCTACCGCCGACTGAATCGACACAACCGGCCCAGCGCTCTTTGTTCATGGGTTTGCCATTTGGCGTGCTGATATCTTCTCTGGCAATGATGGTTTTAACGCCCATGGAGTGAAGGTAGTCGGCGCTGGCTGCTCTGCCCGTTACCGCGTCCACTTCATAGCCGTTAGCAGCCAGAATGGCGCAGGCGACAGAACCGACGCCACCGGCAGCGCCGGTGACCAGCACAGGCCCGTCGTCTTTGTGCATGCCTTGGTCTTCGAGCGCCATAATGCCGAGCATGGCTGCCATGCCTGCTGTGCCTACTGCCATGGCTTGACGAGTCGAGATGCCGGCAGGCAAAGGAACCAACCATTCGCCTTTCACACGGGCTATTTCTGAATAGCCACCCCAATGCACTTCACCCACGCGCCAACCGGTTAAAACGACCTCATCGCCTTCTTTGAAATTCGGGTTATCGCTTGCGCTGACTTTTCCGGAAAAGTCGATACCGGGCACATGTGGGTAATTTCTGACCAAACCACCCAGCCCGTTCAGAACCAAGCCGTCTTTGTAATTGAGTGTGGAGTATTCCACGGCAACCGTTACATCGCCTTCGGGTAAGTCAGCTACGGTGATATCAATCAGATTGGCTTCAACCTTTCCGTCTGCGTTTTTATCAATCTGAATTGCTTTTGTCATCGTTCACCTGTTCGATAGAGGACGGAATTGAGGGAAGCGCTGGTAAGCGCGAATTAACTAGCATGAGATGCTAGCAAAACTGAGTATCAAAGGATACTTATTCGACTAAAACAGATGAGCACGCGCTGCGAAAAGCAATTCGTGAAACCCCGGAAAATCAGGGTTGAAACTGAACCATGCGAACGATCGGGCTGATCATTACATACACAATAAAGGCGCAGAAAGCGAAGACCAAAACGCTAATAAGCGGGCGTTTGGCAATAGCTGCCCAAAGGCCAGGTTCTTTGCCTTGAGCACGGCGTTCTTCGTATTGCCTGCGCATGTTCACTGCGCGCTCTTTTTGGTATTCGTTGATCAGTGTTTTGCCGCGTTGGAGGTCTTGTTCATCGTGAACCCAAATCCCCGGCATGGATATACCCCAATTACCGGCGTTAGTTTCGTAAAAGTCGATGTGTTTTAACGTGAGTAGCTCGCGTATTTCGTCGGCTTCGTCGTCAGGCACATTGCGCAGTTTAAAAAGTAAGGCTGGCATCGCGGGAATTGAGCGTATTGAGTTGGCCTAGTATAGCGCTGTTATATCGTTGTACAACGCTTCGAGTTCAGTTACCCGTTCCGCGTTGCCGCGTTTGATAGCGCCTTGGCACAGGATATTGAATTTTTGTTCGAAGACGGCAAGCGTAAGCGCTGTTTGCGTTTCGCTGAGCACGTTCTGGCGCAAAAGTTTGGCCAAGGCCTGCAGTCGGAATCTGTCCATGCCCCAATATTTCTTTGACAGCTGGTCTTCGTGGCCGCCGGTTTTTTGCAGTAATGCTTCATCAATATAAAGCACTGGTTCGTTCGCGCAAATGCGCAACCAAAGGTCATAGTCTTCGCAGGCTGGCAAAGACTCGTCAAAAAGCCCAACTTCATCCAGTAGTTCTTTTTTTATAATCGTGGCAGAAGGAGAGATAGCACAGAGGTGTAACGATTGTTCAAAGATATCGCCACCGCGCTTTTTGTGTTTGTTCATAGGATTCACGCGCTTGCCATTTCTTATCCAATGTTCGTCACAATGACAAAGGCGGTAGTTTGGGTTAGCCAGAATAGCGTTAGCTTGTGTTTCCACTTTATGGGTAAACCATTGGTCGTCTGAATCCAGAAAAGCAATCCAATGGCCGGTTGCTTGTTTAATGCCTGTGTTTCTGGCATGCGAAACGCCGTTATTGGTTTGCGTTATTAGCGTAACGGTTGGGAAGTGCTTTTTGATGTGCGCGGTTGTACCGTCTTCTGATCCGTCATCTACGACGATTATTTCATGCAAGGGCTGTGATTGTGAGAGTGCAGATTGTACGGCCAGGCTTAATGATTCACATCGATTTAACGTAGGAATGATTAATGAAATTTTTAGCGGCACAGCGTGTTTGATTCTGTTGTCGTGAACGCTTAGTTTAGAGCGTTAACCATGAATCTAAAATAAGGCCATAGCTCGCTGCCACTAACATTAAGCGATCGTTGTTTGATAAATCAGGGGAAAGCCAAATAACGTTGTTGCCTTCAACTAAAGACACAGCGGCTAATTGTTGCGTATCGTTTTGTATGCTGATACCGGGGATTTTGTCACCAACAATAGCTGCTGCAGGTACCGTTGGTGTTCGACCTGCCGTGCTAATGCTATTTGTTGATGATTCCGCAACGGCAACAACGTTAAGTGCAGAGCCTGGCCGAGTAATACTTAACTTTGGCGTACCTTCCGCCGTTTTATAATACTCAAGCGTCCAGCTTTGATCGGCGTCATTGATCGTGCAGATGAGCCTTGATGCCAACCAATCGCCGTAGTATTCGACCTTGCTGGCTTTGTCATTACCTGAAAGCCCGATTTGCGTGCGGGAAACTTCGCTATTTTCCAAAAATACCGAATTGGTGACGCATGTCGAATTAATGCTTGGACCGTTGCTTTGTGCTATCGCATAGGAAAAACCGCCTTGGTCTTCAATGCGGTATTGATCGTAAGTCACTTTTTCAATATTGAATTCTTGATTAAGTATGAGGTTCCAGAATGTGTTGTCGACGGTCTTTCTTCTAATAGGCTCTTGCTCGGTCTCTGACGCTCTGGTGCTTACGGTTTTCTCGATGGCTACGTTTGTTGACTGATATTCTCCAAGCGGAACATTGTAGAACTTAGCCTTGTAGCGTCGAACCGGCGCTTTGACCTCAATTTTACTGGCGCGCAACTCAAACCCTTCGTCTAATACAATTGTGCGGTATTCCCCACGAGTCACAACACAGGCCGACAGCAAAATCGGCGTTAGCGTTAACACAGTAAGAAATGGGAGACTTTTTTTCATTGGCGTCATTGGAAAAGTGGATCTCAAACTATAGCTTAGAAGGATGGAGTGGGTATGAATTGCTGGTGAGTATATACAGCTAGCGCTTAACGATGGCTGAATGTTACGTGATCGGCGCAATGTGGTCTTGGAAAGCTCGAATACCTTCTGAAAAAATTCGTTAATTGGGATCCAGAGGCAATACTAAATGAACGCAAAAGATATTTTGAACAACTTACTGCAGAATTCTCAGCAGGCCACACAAAAAGGTTTAGAGCTCGCTGAAAATAAACTCGGTGTGCCGGAATCTGGCCCAGAGCGCGATGCAATGCTAGGCGGTATGGGAAAAGGTGCATTGGCCGCAGGCGCGGTTGCTTTATTGCTAGGTACCAAAAGCGGACGTAAGTTAACTGGCAGCGCTGTAAAAGTGGGTGGTTTGGCAGCGGTTGGTGGGCTTGCTTACAAGGCGTTTACCGACTGGCAAAATCAACAAGCAAAGCCGGTTGAAGATATCGGTACTCCTGTTGCTCAACTACCCGATGCCGCCGCACAGAAACGCAGCGAAGTGTTGGTTCGAGCCATGATAGCCGCTGCAAAAGCTGATGGGCATATCGATCAAAACGAACAAGAAACCATTACAAAGCAAATTAATAGTTTGGGTCTAGAACAAGATTTTTCATCTTTCTTGTTGGCCGAACTGAATGCACCTGTGAATGTTGCTGAATTAGCCAATGCGGCTGACTCACCGGATGCTGCGGCTGAAATATATTTGGCTTCGGCTATGGTCGTTGATTTGAATAACGCTACTGAGCGAGCGTATATGGACGCTTTAGGTAAAGAGTTGAAGCTCGATCCTGCATTGCTCAAGCAATTAGAGGACGCTTTGGTTTAAGGCCTTTAGTTTAGGCCTATAACTTAGGCGTTTAACGTAGATTTTTAACGTAGACTTTTAACGTTGCACTTCATCAGCTAACAAAGCAACGCATTCACCAGCACTGATATGTCCGCCGTAATGGCGGGCAAGTAAAACACCGTTTCGGTTGGCTACAATGGTTTGTACTGGCGAGCCCGATGTTGTCGGGTCCACAATATAGGCAATTGGGTTACCACGATAAACCTCTTCGCCCACTTCTTTGCAGGGCTGTAGTAGCCCCATAGTCGGTGCCAGTAAGTAGCAGTTTTCGTTATTCACTTCCAGCATGCGGGTAGAGCACAACTGCAGCTCTGTATTGAGTAATCCCAATTGAAGCAAGGCATTGTTACAGCCGGTAAGCGCAAGATTCACAAGCGTTGCTGATGCTGTACCGCCGCCACCTAATAAAGTAGTGATAAACGGTATGTTGGCTTGTTGGGTAGCAAAAGCCAGGGACCCTGGCAAACAAGGAAGCAGCCTGACGCTATTGGGGGCGCCAAATGCAATCATGGTTTGTTCCGCTGTTTCCTGTAGCGACCGGTTTTCCGGGTTTTGGTAAATTGCCGCGCTTGCAGCGTAACTGCTTGTTGCATCCCCCGCCCGTAGCTCAATAACTGCATCTGAAATACCGATAATGTTTTCGCTGAAAAAAGCGGCAATCTGTTCAGTGACGCAGCCCTGCAGATTTCCCGGAAAACTGTTGTTGAGTGATTTTTCGTAATTAGCCCATCCAATGCGGCCCGATTGCTGAGCCAGCGGGTTTGCTGTGGGTAGCAGTATCAGCCTGCCAGAAACATCTTGGATTTCAATCTGCCGGGCCAATTGTTGAACAGCCAGTGTGCCATTGAATTCACAATCTTCAACGCTCGCAATCAGCGTAACCGTAGGGCCTGAGCCGTTACTGATAACAGTCAGCGGTATTTGCACAATGCCCAGCGCAGAGCTTGGCTGCGCCGTGGGAACGCTAATAAAGCCATTTTGTTTGCCTGGTGCGTCAAAATCGATGGTGCAACTGATGCTGCGGGGTTTTAAGGCATTGCTTTTCATGGTGTTACCATTGTATGTCCGCATTGGGAGCCGCTAGGCTGAGAACAGCCCGATACGGCAGTGCCCCAGTAGAATGCAAAAGGCGTGCAACAGGCTCAATTTACGTATGACTAACGAACAAATCTTTATTAGCGCTATATTAGGCGTTGCCATGCTGATGTTTGGCTGGGGTCGGTGGCGTTACGATCTGGTGGCCATGGCCGCACTACTGGCGTGCGTGCTACTGCAGCTGGTTCCCGCCGAAAAGGCATTTCTGGGGTTTGGGCATCCGGCCGTGATTACCGTTGCTGCCGTACTGATCATTAGTAGCGCGCTGAAAAATGCCGGAGTGGTGGATGAAATAGCCAGTCGCATTAGCCATTTGACCGAAACACCAATTATGCATATTGCGGCCTTAACGGCCGTGATTACCGTTGCGTCTGCATTTATGAATAATGTCGGTGCGCTGGCCTTGCTGTTACCTATTGCCTTGTCCACCTCTAGAGAGCGCAACCGATCACCGGCTCTTATTCTTATGCCATTGGCGTTCGGTAGTTTACTCGGAGGCATGATGACGCTCATTGGGACGCCGCCGAACATTATTGTGGCCAGCATTCGTGCTGAACACACAGGCGAAGCGTTCGGGATGTTTTCTTTTGCCCCGGTTGGTTTGCCTATCGCTATTGTGGGTGGACTCTTCATCGTGTTTGTTGGGTGGCGATTAATTCCGAAAGAGCGTTTGGAGAACAATGCCTCAGAAACCCTGTTTGAGGTTGGTTTGTATTTAACGGAAGTGCGCGTGCCAAGCGACTCTCCGTTGGTTGGAAAGAGCCTGGGAGAAACAGACGGGCTCGAACAAGACTTAGTCGAAATTATTGGAGTGGCAGGCAAGCGCCGATTTGCCCGAGCGGTAAGGGCTGAGTATGTTATTGCCGAACAAGACATTCTCATACTCAGAGCCGACCCCAATGAGCTGCGTAATTTCCTTGATGCACATAATTTAGAGTTGCTTAGTTCTGCAACTCCTGCGTTCGTTGAGCCGGATCCTCAGAACGTGGTAATGATCGAAGGTGTCATTAACAATGAATCGGTATTGGTTGGGTCGGGTGTGGAAACCATCCGACGCATTACAGGCCGAACGTTAGCTCTAGTGGGTGTGGCACGACATGGCAGGCCAGTCACTAAGCGACTACGGCAACAAGTGTTTCGCGCTGGTGATGTACTGCTACTTCGGGGTGATTCTGAAAACACCGATCAACATTTTAAAGAGCTCGGTTTGTGGCCTTTGGCTGCGCGACCAATCGATTTAAACCGATCACGTCGTGTAATGCTTGCGGGTGGCATTTTTGCAGTGGCCATCGGTGCAGGCATTGCTGGCATTACATCACTTACCGTTGCGTTTTTACTGGCGGTTATGGCGTATGTGCTAACCGGTATTTTATCGCCACGGCAAATCTACGATGATATTAACTGGCCAGTTATTGTGTTGTTGGCTGCAATGATTCCAGTGGGTAACGCGTTAACGACAACAGGCACAACACAACTGGTTGCTGATTCATTAATAGAGTGGACAGACGGCTTGCCCATATTTTTAATACTAACGATGTTGTTGGTGGTTACCATGTTGTTGTCTGATGTCATTAACAACGCTGCAACCGCATTGGTGATGGCACCGTTAGGCATTGCAATGGCCACGGCGTTGAATGTTAATGCCGATCCGTTTCTGATGAGCGTAGCGGTTGGTGCGTCTTGCGCATTTTTAACCCCCATTGGCCATCAGTGCAATACTTTGGTGATGGGGCCGGGTGGTTATAAATTTGGTGACTATTGGCGAATGGGCTTGCCGCTCGAAATCATTATCACCGTGGTTAGCGTGCCGTTAATTCTGTTTTTCTGGCCGCTTTGATTTTTACTCACCTGTTATGCACAAATGAGAAGGGCTGCATAAAGCAGCCCTAAGCAGTGCGATTTACTGTACGGCTAAAGGCGAACGGTAAGCATCGCTTTCTCGACCCTCCACAAACGGTTTCAAGTAAATTTCTACTCGTCTGTTTTGGCTACGTCCGCTACTGGTTTTATTATTTGCAATGGGTCGTAATTCCCCCATGCCAGCGGCTCGTAGTCTGGTGCGTTCTACACCGTTGCGGTTTAAGTAACGGGCAACGGATGCCGAACGTTTTTCTGAAAGTTGTTGGTTATAACTCACCGAACCGGTATCGTCTGTGTGTCCAATAATATGCACAGCCGTTTTATCGAATTCGCTAATTACATTGGCAACTTTGTTTAAACTGTCTTGAAAACTACTTTTTATGCTTGCTTGGTTAACATCAAATGAAACTTCACTGCTAACGTCCAGTTTGAGTGTTTCTTCATCAATGCGCGTTAGTGACACTTCATTGGCCAGTTTTTCAGCAGCCAGTTGCTGTTCCATACGACGCTGTTGTTTATCCATGTAGTTACCTACAGCTGCGCCGGTTAATGCGCCAACCGCTGCTCCTACATATTTTCCGTTCTTACTGCTGGTTTGATTGCCAAGTACCGCACCTGCGATAGCACCAATTGCTGCTCCCGACTTCGCTTTCCTGTTCGGGTCGTCAGTGGCGCAACCAACAGCGATTAATGACGCTGTGGCTAGTAATGTCAGTTTTACAAAATGCATAGTCATCTCACTTTTAGTGAATTATTATTATTTTCGAGATGTGTACACAACGCCATTGTGGGAGATGCGCACAGTGTAGGTCTTGAAACATGTTTCGGCATTTTTAGGCTTTTATAGATTGCAGTTTTTGTAAACTGAGTGTCCTATTGCAATTCTTTAGCTAAGCGAGTAATACCCTGCATTTCCTTACAATAGGAGCGTGATCAGCTGCACGAAACTTTGTTGTGCATCGCTCAAGCAGTTGTATTGGTTCTCATAAAAAGCACTGTTGAATGACGATTAACGTTGGGTTCACTATGACTGTCTGTTAACAATGGCTGTTTCGTGATTTTTCGCTAAATCACATGTTCGGCATTTTTCACGTATTATTGCTCGGGCACTAATTTAACGTTTTGTTTTTAGAGGGTACAAAGTGAATTTAATAGACTGGGCTGACTTCGAGAAAGTTGAACTGAGAGCAGGCACGGTAGTGTCGGTTGATGAATTTCCGGAAGCTCGCAAACCTGCTTATAAGTTAACGATCGACTTTGGTGATGAAATTGGCCAACGTCGCTCCAGCGCTCAGATTACTGATATTTATTCTGCTCAAGCGCTGGTGGGTACGCAAGTGGTAGCGGTTGTGAATTTTCCCAAAAAACAAATTGGCCCGTTTATGTCTGAATGTTTGGTCACCGGGTTTTCACGAGAAGACGGCGCTATCGTTCTGGTGCAGCCAACCGAAGCTGTTCCCAATGGCAGCAAGCTATGTTGATAGCGTCAAACGGTGCAAGCTGTATTTAACTGATTTCAGAAACCTGATGTGTGGAGTTGCTTAACCATTCCGGATTAACTTCTACACCCCAGCCGGGTAAGTCGGTGACTGTGGCTTTGCCGTTTGTTATTTCGAAGGGTGATTCCACAAATAGATTGTGTTGCCACGGGTAATAGTCTAAGCCTTCAATGGAAAATTCCAAGTATTTTCCGGCATTGGGTATGGCTCGTAGTAGATGCATTGTAAATAACGTCACCATGGACAGGTTGGCACAATGTGGCGTAACAGGAAGGCCAGCTTGTTGCGCCATTTTTGCAACCCGCAGTGTTCTGCTTAAGCCGCCCAGATAACATATGTCTGGTTGCACAATGTCAACAGCTCGCATGTTAATCATATGTTGCCAATTTTGCAGCTCGCAGTCTTGTTCACCACCAGTAACATCAATGCTTAGTGCGTCTGTAACCTGTTTGGTTTGATCGTATTCCCAGTACGGGCAGGGTTCTTCAAAATGTGAGATATCGTTCTCGATGAGTAACGCTCCAACCTCCAACGCTCGGCTTACTGAAAAACCAGAGTTGCCATCGACCAGCAAGGCCACGTCATTGCCGAGAGCCTTGCGAATGGTAGGTACTATTTCTTCCGTGCGTCCAGGCCATTCGTCGATATCATGACCACACTCAGCGCCAACGCGAAATTTAAAGGCGTCGAACCCGAATTGATGACGTAATGCTTCGAATCTTTTTGCTTCCGCCTCTGGTGTGATGTCGCGCTTCATTGAAGACGCGTAAGCTCTTATATCACCCGGTGTGCCACCAATTAGCTCGCACACACTTTTGTTTTCCAGCTTCGCTTGCAGATCCCAGAGCGCGGTGTCCACACCCCCAATGGCGCGGCGTAAAAAAGAACCGGGAAACTTATGCTCTTTTTCCGTCACCAGATCTGCAATAGCGTTGATATTGAGAGCGTCCATGCCAAGTATGTGTGGCGCTACCATGCGGTGCAGTACGGTTGCGGTTATATCTGCATAATAGGGTGCTACTTGACCCCAGCCTTCACTGCCGTCGTCGGTGCTTATTTTGGTGAAACACACAAATTCATTGGTAAACGATTCGATTTTTTGAATTTTCATGAGCGCGTAATTTATCCAAATTATTTTAGCGTTAGCCAATGCGTTTCATAGCTGGTATGGTTATATTCGCTTCCACAAGATACTTGATAATATTAATTCAATTTGCAAACAATTTTCTTGATACAAGCTTAATCAAGCCTACCTCGAATCGGTTTTCTCGGGGCAAGCAATTACAGAATAATGGAGAGTACAATGCTACGTAAACCATTTATAGCCGGTGCAATTGCCGTCTTCGCTTTAAGCCATGCTCAGTTTGCATCGGCAGAAACACTTCGCTTACTCACCTGGGGCTCCTACGCACCCGACAACGTAGTGAAGATGTTCGAAGAAAAATACCCTGACATCACCGTTGAAGTGACATTCTCAAACAATGAGGAAATGGTCGCTAAGCTCAGAGCAACAGGTGGTGCAGGCTTCGATCTGGCCCAACCGAGCCACGATCGCATCTATGCCGCTCAGTTAGAGTACGACATTTACAAACCCATGGACTTATCGCAAATTGATATGTCCAATATGGAAGACAGCTTACTTGAAGGCGTAAAAGCGAACACCACGATAGAAGGTGAGGTTTATTCGGTACCGCATCAGTGGGGTACATCGGGTTTAATGGCTGATAAAAGTAAAGCGCCGGATTTTGCCAGCTGGGATGACTTGTGCGATCCAATGTACAAGGGAAAAACTTCCATGCGCCTAAAGCGCACTATTTTGTTAGGTACTGCTTTTGCAATGGGTGAAGATCCGTTCGCAGCTTACAGTGATCTTGATAAATACCAATCTATTCTCGATAAAGTAGCTGATAAGCTTATTGCTTGTAAAGAGAATATCAAAGCGTACTGGAAAGGCGGCGATGACTTATCAGCGATGATGTTGTCAGGTGAAATCGTTGCTTCTGAAACCTGGGACTCCACGGCTTACAAACTGTTCGGCGAAAACGAAAACATTGTGTTTATTCCGCCAAGCACAGGTGCAATTGCCTGGATCGACACCTTCACGTTGCCACGTAAAGGCAAGGCAGATGATGCCGCCTATAAATGGATCAACTTTGTGTTGCAGCCTGAGATTGTAGAGCTGATGTCCGCCAGCACGGGTGCTATGGCTGCGGTAAAAGGTGCAAAAGATCTTCTGCCTGCGGATAAAAAAGCGGCGGTTAACGCTGCATTCTCAGATGAAGATATTGCTAACCTAAAATTCTTTGCAAACATTCCACCGGGTGTTGAAGATATGGAAGGTAAAACGTTGGAGAAAATCAAAGCGGCAACTGGCGGCTAATTTTTCAATGTTAATGATGCAACAGGCTATGGCTTCTAATAGCCTGTTGTTTATAAATGTCTCGTATTTACCTGCCTTGCATTAAAGTTCTAGGGGTTTCAAATTGAACACCAGCGAGTTCGATCTTCAGTGTGAGAATCTGACGAAACATTTTGCATCGGTACGCGCTGTCGATGGTGTTTCGTTCGATATACCTGCTGGTACCTTTTTCTCCATTCTTGGGCCTTCTGGCTGTGGTAAAACCACCTTAATGAGAATGATTGCCGGTTTTGAATCCCCGAATTCTGGGGATATCAAAATAAAAGGAAAATCAGTTCTCGATACACCACCCAACAAACGCAATGTCAAAATGGTGTTTCAGCATTTAGCGTTATTTCCCATGATGAATGTGTATGAAAACATAGCCTATGGTTTGCGTTGCAACGGTGCGTCAAAGTCGGTAATAAAAACAAAGGTTGCCGATGTTCTGGAACGGGTTGCGTTGCCTGATGTAGCGAAACGCGAAATACATCAGTTATCAGGTGGGCAAAAGCAACGCATCGCGATAGCGCGTTGCATGGCTCTCGATCCGGATGTTCTGTTATTGGATGAGCCGCTGGGTGCACTCGATCTCAAACTTCGGGAAGCCATGAAAATTGAGTTGAAACTGCTGCAACATCAATTCAATACCACGTTTGTGTACATCACACATGATCAATCCGAAGCGTTGGTTATGTCGGATCATGTGGCAGTAATGAATGAAGGTAAGTTTGAGCAAATTGGCACACCGCAAGAGCTTTATCATGAACCCGTGTCTGCTTTTGTTGCAGGCTTTGTTGGCGATGCCAATCGCTGGTCGGGTACGGTTAGCGCAGTCCACGATGGGCGAGTGCAGTTTACAACGGCACAGGGTTTAACGTTAAACGGTATCAACAAAGGTGATGCTCACGCAGCCTCTGACACCGTTAGCGCATTTGTTCGCCCAGAGTTTATAAAATTAAGCGACGCAAACTTAACAAATACAAACACAACCGCTGGTAACAATAATGAAGGGCATAACAGCATCAGCGGCAGAATCGACAGCTTGCTGTTTAATGGCGCGAATAGCCGTTTGCTGGTTAGGGTAGATTCTAACGAACTTATAGAGGCTGACGTTACCTTAACAGGCGGCTTGAACGATCCCAAGGCAGGCGAGAATGTCACCTTGGTTTGGCCTCACGAACAAACCATGTGCTTTTAACCGATGATGGTCAGCGACGGCAAAAAACTAGGTCTGTTTTTACTGTTTACGCCATTTGCGTTGTGGATTGGTTTGCTTATTATTTTGCCGCATGTTGGCATGTTCATATTATCTTTAAAAGAAAAGGTAGCCCCTCGCGTTTACGAGTATGGTCTCGATAACTACATCAATTTCATTCAAGAACCAATCTATTGGAATACCTTGTTGCGCACGGGTGTTATGTCTTTACTGGTTACGGTGCTTACTTTACTGATCGGATTTCCGGTAGCGTACTACATTGCTAAAATTGCCGGCAAGCGATCAAAGGGTGCTTTATTTCTGTTATGTCTTATACCGCTTTGGGTAAGTGACCTTATCCGGGCTTTTGGCTGGATATTATTGTTACGTGAAACCGGTGTGGTTTCCAAGTCTTTGCAGTCGGTTGGTTTAATCGACACGCCAATTGAGTTTTTATATAACGATGCAACCGTGGTTATGGGTTTGATATACACCGTTGTGTTGTTCATGATTGTGCCGCTGGTGTCTACCTTAGATGGCATGGATAACGAGATGATTGAAGCTGGTTATAATCTGGGCGGCTCAAGGCTAACGGTGCTTCGTAGAATTATTGTTCCGTATGCCATGCCTGGCATTGTGGCAGGGTGCATTGTTGTATTTATGCTCACTGCCGGTAGTTATTTAACCCCGATTCTATTGGGTGGTAAAAATTCGAGTTGGTTTACAGAGCAAATTTACGACCAGTTTATTACGCGGTATAACTGGGAGTCTGGTGCTGCGTTCGGTTTCGTGCTACTCACATTCACATCCTTTGTGGTTTGGGCCGGTTTGCGTTTGTCTGGGCAAACACTGTCCAGTACAGTGGCGAAGAGTTAGTGAATTATCATGGTTAGCGGCGCTACAAACAGAATAATGCTAAGTGGTTATCGCGTATACATGGCGCTGTTTTTTCTGTTTCTGGCAGCGCCACTGTTTTCGGCGGCCTTATTCGCTTTTAACGATTCCTTATTTCCATCATTGCCGTGGAAAGGTTTTACGCTCGACTGGTTTTTCAACGATACCGAACCAAAGCTTGGTATGTTCAACGACAGACGCTTGCTGCGTGGTTTGTATTATTCTTTTGTTATAGCCAGTATGGTCTCTTTATTGTCTATTTTTGTGGGTACGTGCAATGCGTTCCTGTTTGTTCGTTGTGAATTCCGGGCAAAGAATTTTTTCTACATTCTGATGGTGTTGCCTTTAATTATTCCTGGTGTCATCTTAGGCATTTCCATTTTGGTGATGGCCAGCAATATGGCAAACGGCGTGGAAAACAGTACAGGTATTGAATTGGAGTTTTTACGTCCAGGCTTGTTATTAGTGGTGTTAGGGCAGTTCTCCTTTATTGCCACTATATGCTCATTGGTCATTATTGCTCGTCTAAAGAAGTTTGATATCGCCATGGAAGAGGCCGCTTTTAATCTGGGCGCTAGTCGTACCCGTGTACTTCGTACCATCACCTTACCTTTTTTACGGCCGGCGCTTATCGCTGCTGGTATCGTTGCGTTTCTGGTGTCTTTTGAAAACTTTAATACCACCTTGTTTCTCGTGGGTTCGGAAGCGCCCCTCACCATTACGATGTATGATCGCATGGTGAAGGTTGGTTCAACGCCTGTGCTCAACGCTGTTTCGTTTGTGCTCATTTTGGGTTCGGCTTTGTTGGCCGTATTGTCTATCGCTGTTCAACGAGATCCAGATAAATAATTTATGTCTGCTTCTTTTTTCACCGATGATTTTAAAAACACATCCTATTGGTGGGATAGAACACCACTTGTTGCAAAATCTTCCTTACCGCTCGCTGATTCGGTAAATTCAGATACTGTTGTCGATGTTTTGGTTATTGGTGCTGGCTACACTGGTTTACATGCCGCTATTCAAACAGCCAGAGCCGGAATGAGTACGGTTGTACTCGATGCAGAAGCAGCTGGTTACGGGTGTAGCACCAGAAACGGCGGTCAAATATCAACATCCATTAAATACGGGTACAAAGCGCTGAGTCAGAAGTTCGATGATGCAACGGCCAAAGATATTTTAGCAACAGGTCAGGCATCGCTGGATTATATTGGCGAGTTTATACGCACAGAAAATATTGATTGTCATTATCAAACCTGTGGTCGATTTCACGGTGCCCATTCTGCAAATGCATTTCAAACTTTGCGCAAAGAAATTGATGCCTACAACCCAGTATTTGATAATCAGGCTTATATGGTGTCTGAACAGGATCAGCGTAATTATCTAGGTACTGACGCCTACTTTGGCGGTGCCATGTTTCCTACCTTTGCCAGCGTTGATCCGGGTCGTTACCATCAAGGCTGTTTAGCTGTTGCGCAAAAGGCGGGTGCTAAAGTGATCAGTTATTGTCCTGTCATAGATTATAAACGCCGTAATGGCGTATTCACCGTGCAGTCTACACAGGGCGTAGTAAGGGCCAAACAACTGATTGTTGCTACAAACGGATACACAGGGTCATTAACGCCCTGGCATAGGCGTCGGGTCATTCCTATTGGCTCTTATATTATCGCCACCGATGAAATTGATGATCAGCTAATGCATAAAATTATGCCCAGCGACAGCATGCTAACCGACTCTCGAAAACTGGTGTACTACTATCGTCCGTCACCGGATAGAAAGCGCGTACTATTTGGCGGGCGTGTATCGCTAAATGAAACAAACGCGAAAAAAAGTGCTGTGTTGTTGCGTGAAGAGCTGGTTCGTTTGTTTCCTGAGCTATCAAATACACGTGTATCTCATTCGTGGTCGGGTACGGTGGCTTATACATTCGACAGCCTTATGCACTGCGGAGAAAACAGCGGTGTGCACTTCGCTATGGGTTACTGTGGTTCAGGCGTTGGAATGGCCGGGTATCTTGGCAGGTGTATCGGAGAAAGTGTTGCGGGCGTGTCTTCAGAACACACAAAGCTACCACTGGCGAAAATCAATTTTCCTACCAAACCTTTTTATACCGGCGTGCCTTGGTTCCTTGCGGCTTCTGTGTGGCTTTACCGGCTAAGAGACAAACTAACGTGAAACGACTGGAACAACAGTTGGCCTTTTTGATTGAGGCCGATAAATTAAAGTCGACGTTACGGGCAACGCAATTGTGTGACGGCTCCAGAAAAGAAAATTCTGGTGAACATTCCTGGCACATCGCGCTGTATGCCATGACCTTGGCTGAGCATGCTAATAGACCCATCGATATATCCCGCGTTATACGTATGTTGTTGATTCACGATCTGGTTGAAATCGATGCCGGGGATGTGCCTATACACAGTCAACACGATCAAAGCGCACAGGCTTTGGTTGAACAAGCTGCAGCTGATCGTATTTTCGGTTTATTGCCTAGCGAGCAAGGCCGTGAATTTCGTGATCTTTGGGATGAGTTTGAAGCGGCCGAAACCGATGATGCCGTGTTTGCGAAATCGATAGACCGCGTGCAACCCGTGATATCTAATTTGGAAACCAATGGAGGCACCTGGCCAGAGTTTAATGTGACAGCAGAACAACTTGAACAACGTGTCGGTGTGAAAGTCAGTCGGGGTGCACCGGCGGTTTGGCAAATATTGCAAGCACGAATTGCTGAATGGTTTGCCCGTTAATTAGCCTAATATTATTTTGTAACCTATCAGAGAAACATAGAGACGCTTGACACAACACTTAAGAGCAGAAGAGTATCGTTATTCAACGGAGGATTTATCATGCAAGGTATATTTAAGGTTACAGCGATAGCATTAGGTATTGGCTTATTGGTTTCGGTCAATCAGGCCCACGCGAAAGAAGCCAGCGATAGTGTTGCGCCTGAGGAGGCCACCGCAACATCGCAGCAAAGTATGCAGTTAGCCAGTCAGTATATGGTTGCCGCGGCAAACCCGCACGCAGCAAGAGGTGGCTTGGCGGTGTTGGAAGATGGTGGCAGCGCCATCGATGCCATGGTTGCTACCCAGTTAATACTTGGCTTGGTAGAGCCGCAGTCTTCAGGGCTTGGCGGTGGCGCATTTTTAGTTTATTACGATGCCAAGCAGGAACGCATTACCACTTACGATGGCAGAGAAACAGCACCGCTTGCGGCAACTCCACGTTTGTTTCAAACCGAAGACGGTGAGAAACTTAAATTCTGGGATGCTGTTGTGGGTGGACGCTCAGTCGGTACGCCGGGGACGATTAAGTTGTTGTTCGACACCCATGCTAAGTATGGCAAGCTCGAATGGGCTAGCTTGGTGCAACCGGCTATTGATCTAGCCGAGCAAGGGTTTGAAGTGTCAGAACGTCTACACACGATGATAAGCAATGATGTTGAAAGGCTTAGTGTTCACCCTGATACCAAAGCCTATTTCTTTGATATAGATGGCAATGCGCACCCAGTTGGTCATGTATTAAAGAATCAGGCTTATGCCGACACCTTAAAACAAATTAGCAGTGGTGGTGCCGATGCCTTCTACAGCGGCCCGATCGCTCAGGCCATTGTTGATAAGGTACAAAACGCGGGTAATCCGGGTGTGCTTAGCATGGCCGATCTCAGCTACTACAGCATTAAAGAGCGGGCACCTGTTTGTGTTGATTACAGATCATATGATGTCTGTGGTATGGGGCCGCCTTCGTCTGGTGCGTTAACGGTCGGGCAAATTCTCGGTTTGGTGCAACCTTTTGATCTAGCTCAGCTAGGGCCTAATTCAGCTGATAGTTGGCGGATTATTGGTGATGCTTCCCGGTTGGCCTTTGCTGATCGTGGCCGTTACATGGCCGATAGCGATTACGTACCTATGCCAACTGAAGGTTTGGTTAGCCCGGATTATTTAGCGCAAAGATCAGAGCTGTTAAACACAGATAAAGCACTTGAGTCTGTGAGTGCCGGGTCGCCCGAATGGGATCATGCGATGTTGCTGGCCAACGATGAAAGTATCGAATTCGATTCAACCAGTCACTTCTCTATTGTTGATGCTGAGGGTAACGTAGTTTCGATTACCACAACTATAGAAAATGGCTTTGGTTCACGTTTAATGAGCGGCGGTTTTTTGTTGAATAATGAGCTTACCGACTTCTCTTTCGCTACCCATAAGGACGGTGTGCCTATCGCTAACCGGGTAGAACCTGGTAAACGGCCGCGATCGTCTATGTCGCCTACTATTGTCAGTAAAGACGGTAAACCCTACATGGTGGTTGGGTCGCCAGGTGGTAGTCGTATCATTGGTTATGTGGCTAAAACCATTATTGCGCACCTCGACTGGGGGTTGGATGTTCAAGAAGCAATTAACCTACCTCATGCAGTTAACCGGTTTGGCACCTATGATCTTGAGAAAGATACCAGCGCAGCTGCCATGCAAGGTGAGCTGGACGCGCTTGGATTTAAAGTTAATGTTAGAGACCTAAACTCCGGTTTGCATGCGATCGTTATCGATAATGAGCAATTGATGGGCGGTGCGGATCCGCGACGGGAAGGTGTCGCGTTAGGTAAGTAGGCTGGTGTTTTATACGCTGATCACCAGTGAACAATGAGTGGAATATTGGGGCGAAAATCTTGATGCTTGGATAGCCGATTGTTGTCCAACACTATTTCCATAAGATGTTCTTTGCCGGTACGAATGGTCAAGCCGCAGGCTTTGCTTGCGGCTTGCATTTCCGGTGATAATACCGATGTGGCAATTTGGATTGTTACATTGCTAATCGATTGGAAAAGCCCAGTTTCAGGTTTGTTTTCTTTAGGTTTTATAAATGGCGCAAATATGCACAAAGGTTCATCGAGCTTTGTTGAATTGTTGCCGATATGAAACGCCATCGGAGGCTTAAAGTAGTCTGGCTGATAAGCCCAGCCGGGGTAAGGTAAAAACTCGCTTTGCGTATACGCGCTGCATAAAATAATACCAAATGGCGATGCGGCAGATTCGCTCGCTCTTTTTGGAAACTGAAGATCTCTAGCTGGACCGTTTTCAGCTTCATCGCTGTCTCTTACCCATAAAAACTCCAACATGCTATTGGAAAATTCGAATCGTCGATTCGATGTGCCTTGGCCGCTATGGTCGCGACTAAAACTTTCCTTTAAACCAAGCGATACCAGCGCGTCGGCAACGTGTGCAAATTCGTCAGTGAGTATAAACACATGATCCAGAATCAGTTTCATGGAACGACTCGATACGTCGGCAGTGTTGCAGTTCTATGAGACGATGTTTGCGTCATTAATAAACGCAGTGTGCTTGTTAGGTAAAAAACAAACTCAATATGCCGAGTGCAGCCGGTATTACCTGAACAAACAGTATTTTTTTAGATGCGGTGAATGTGCCGTAAATGCCAGCGGTCAACACAAACAGTAAAAAGCATAAAGCGACATTGTGTTGCCAAGCTGCATCGCTGATGAAAACCGACCAGATTAAACCAGCTGCTAAAAATCCGTTATAAAGACCTTGGTTTGCTGCCAGAATTTTGGTTGGTGCGAAAAGTTCTTTTGGAAAATCTGAAAATACTTTCGGGCCGCGTGACTCCCAACGAAACATTTCAAACCAAAGGATGTACAGGTGTAGCAGTGCAATGAGAATGACTATAACCAGCGAAATAGTAGACAAGAGTATCTCCTTCTCAACAATGCAGTTGTCGTGCGGTTTATTGGTTGTTAGATCGCACTATACCCCAGTTTCTGACGATTTTGCCGATTAGCAAGATCCAGCCAAGCATTCCGGCAGCATGTGAAGCGATAGACGCGTTTTCTAAAAGTAACCATAAATCTAGGTAGTCGCTCCAAGGCAAGAGCCTTTGAACCACCCATTGTTGCGGTAGATTATCGAAAACAAACCAATAATAAAGATAAAAGAACTGTGGAGATAACGACAATATTAACCAATACAGCAGGAACCCGATGACGATATCTGCCAGTAGTAAATAGCGGCCCTGAAGTTTACCGATGCGTTCAATTGCCCGAGATTGCCACCGCGAAATAAGCAGCATCATCGTTATGCCGATGGCGGCCACAATACAAAGGCCAATGGCACTGAAAGGCTGTAGTGTGTGGAAAGAATCGTTAGGGTATCCGGCCACGAGTTGTGGCCAGATTCTCGATAGAATGATGGAGCCTACAAGCAGGCTAACGGCTGTACAACGTGCGAAAGCTCGTATTGCCGTTGACGACATTACTGATTGAGTGCGGCCACGCCCAATCCTACTGAATATTTCTCACACCAGATATAAACTTCATTGAACTGCGTAGCATCTATGGAGGCGGGTATCAGATAGCTTTGTTTACCTTTGTTGGATTTTAACGGTGCCAGTAAGGTTGAAGAGTCGTATTTTCCATCGTTGCCCAATGCCACTTTTGGATCGGGTGCGCCGTCAAAACTAAAGTTATCCTGCAAGGTAATGACATAGCCTTCGTCGGTTTTCTCAACGGTTACATTCCCGTTTGTACTGTGATTGCTCAGGCCAACAAATTCACCGGTTCTGGCTGAGCCGTCTGCACGAACACCAATAGAAAAAGACAGCGCCAATACCAGTAGGGCGGTTGTCATTAAAGCGGAATGTTTGAGTAGTTTGGTCATACGGTTCACCTTGTCAGTATTACATCTAATTTTTATCGTGGTACACAACGTGTGTCGGTTAAAAGCGTTAGATAGGCTAAGAGAGGTAAGGTTCAACTATTTTTAGGTGTTTCCAGCGGTGAGTCGTTAGTTTGACTGAAGCCCGTTTGTGCGACTGCAGCGGTTGTGATCAACTGGCATTCGATGAGCGCAACGTGTCGTTAAACCAACAAAATTGCTCGCGTCCGTGTTGTTTGGAACTGTAAAGAGCCAGGTCTGCATTTTCTGTCCAGTGGGCGATATTTATGGGCCCGGAATAGGGGCTTAATGCTATTCCAATGCTTGCTCCAATTTTGCAGGGTTTGCCTTCAACTGAATTTATAGCGCTAACTTGGTTAATTATATTTTGCGCTAAATGGGAAATGCCTTTTTCGCCAGAGATAAATGGCGTTAGTACGCAAAATTCGTCACCGCCAATTCTAGCGGCAAGATCATATCGTCGGATGCTGGATTTTAATATGTCTGAAACTTTAACCAAAAGCGCATCGCCTGTGGCATGGCCTAAAGTGTCGTTAATGGCTTTGAAGTAATCTAAGTCGATATGCAGCATGGCATGCTGTGCACTGTTAGCGTTCGGATCCTCTAACAGGTTTTTGATATAACGGTTAAGCCCACGTCGGTTTGCTAAGCCGGTTAGCGGATCTTCATTGGCGAGTCTTTCCAGTTTTCGACTGCGTCGTTCAGCATCGATTTGCAGGAATTGCCTTTCTTTGTCACCTAGTTGGCTTAAATACAGATTAACCAAGGCTTTGATCGGTTGTGGGATGGGGTCGCTTGACTCTATAAAAAGATGAAAAGGCTCCGATTGACAAAAATACAATTCACCGTCGAGCACTCTAACACTGCCTTGGCCACTAGCCTCGGAATGCTTAATACAGGAGCCTAATGCAAGCTCTGTAAAGCCCTTATTGAATAACGTTTCGCCATTTTTAAGTAGCGCGTATTTTGCGCTAGGCATGAGTGGTTCTATGAGTTGAGAAACACTCAAGTCCGCTTCAGAGTAGTTGATCATTGCAGAAGAAATCAACGATAGTGTGTCGTCTCTCGATTGCAGCTCTTTACTGGTTTGAGCCAATTGCATGCTGGAACTTAGCATGTCTTGAAATGCTTCTTTTAAAGCCAGTACGGTCGTTGTTTCGGTCTCTTTGTGGCAGACAAGCTTAAGCGTAGAGTTCGCCAATGCATAAGCGGTCTCATGCTCATGTACGGATGCTCCTGCGCTAATTAGACGAACCTCACTTACGCACTCAAGCAGCTTTTCAAATAAGGTTTGTTCTCTGGCTTTAGTCGAAGACCGACGTGACGATTCTTGTAAAAACATCGCGATCTAATTCAGCCTGATAGTAGCCTTTCTCTATAATTTGATCGAAAGGAATTCTGGTGATCATGGATGCAAAATCCAATTCTAGCGCTGTAATGTTTTTGGCTAGGGTTGCAACATCTGCAGACGTATAGGCAAACGAGGGAATAATCGTTTTCTCAGAAAACAGAAAACGGGCGGGTAATAAGTCCAACGTGATGAAGTAGGTGCCAATGCCCACTATGCTGCCACCTGGTTGGCAAATATCAATAGCCAAATCCAATGGTTGTTTCCCGAATTGCAGTTCTTTACCGGCTGCATCAAATACGATGTTGGCGGAACCGGCGCTTTGCTCTACGTCTTCAACAGACATTGTTTTAAAGCCCATGCCGGCGGCTCTGGCGAGTCGGTTTTCTCGTGGGTCGGATAAGGTCACGTCTAATTTATGAATTTGTTGCAGTATTGCTGCTGTGCAGATACCAATACAACCTGCGCCCAATACATGCACCGTTCCTGATAACTCAGCTTTGGCTTTTGTCATAGCAATAGCGTGTGTGGCCACCAACATTGGTTCCACTAGATTAAGTAGCGTTGCGTCTTTAACAGGAAAAAGATCACTGGTTTTTACAGTAAGATATTCAGTAAACCCGCCGTGTGCGCCTAATAGCCCTCGATAGGCTAATTTCTCACACAGATTATCTTTACCTGACTTGCAGTTTGCGCACTCGTTACAACGTATTGCCGGTAGCACTGCTGCGAAAGTGCCTATTAATGTGTCGTCTACGCCTTCACCAACCGCTTCTACTTCGCCTCCAAACTCCTGACAGGGAATAAAGGGCAAAGCCAGACCCGTTAGCGGGTGAGGTTCTGCGTTTGCAATGAATGGCCCTTCAATAAACTCTGCAACAGTGCCTTGGCTTAACCCCGCATCAGTTACGCGAAGTAACACTTCATCAGGCCTGGGAGTTGGTTTGGGTATGTCGACAAAGCGAAGATCTCGGTTGCCGAAGAACTGCAAAGTTTTCATTAGACGGTCATTTTACGATGGTGGTTAAACTATCGTCCGACCTTAAGAGCTACTTAAATTTGAAGGGTATAACAGGGCAACTTAAATACCCTGTTATATGGAGTTTTCTGTGAGTTGGTATAACCGTTACTTTATTCGGGTAGTTCGTAGCCGGCTAACAGCCCGGCCTCTGTGCAAACAAACCTGTGTGGTGTACGAGCGACAAGCTCACCACCGCCAGCACTACTAAGTACTTGGCTGCCATAGCAGGCGTTAGTGATATTGTTTGAGTCGATTTTCTGTACTTGAGTCGCGATTTCTATCGCGCCGGCATCAGTGACACCATCGATTAACGCTGAATTAATTTTATAGCCATCCAACACCTCCACGTTACTTGCTAAAGGCGCTAACTTAGCGCGCGTATTCCATGAAACACCATCGTCTTCAATAACGTGAGTTTGGTCGCGGGCATCACTACCATCTAAAGCGGACAGAAAAAATTGGATAACCAGTGTGCTTGGCGAGTGTATTTGCAGTGCTTTTTTGTCGCTACTAAGCTGCATACTTGCACTGGCATTAGCGCGTTGGCTTGCGGCAACCTTAACGCCTGAGACGGCTAAAGGTGGATTGGCTTCAGCACTGGATGCCATCAGAAATTTTAGCTCTGCGTCCAGAATGGTTCGTTGGCGAACAGATAAAGCGCTGATACCGTCGTGATCGGGCCATTGCTCGCAGCTAAAACCCCACTGTTCTTCATATTTCGTGGTGAGCTCAATTATTTTATCGCTGCAAAATAAAGTGTCGTGATTGGCGTACCACATAACTCGACGCTCTTCGTCGCTGGTTACGCTAACTTCGCATAGGTGTGCTTCGCCGGGAAGTTCAAGGCGAATGTAGCGCGTTTCAGCTTCTGATTTGCACTCATACTCAGCCGCATGGCTAACACCTGTAGTGATGCTTGCCAGTAACGCGGCTGCGCAGGCTGCCATAGCCAAAACTCTGTTTTTGTGGGCATGGCTTACGTGATTGTTCGCAGAGTTTGCCCGCTTTAAGCCTTTGACTTTATTATTTGAAATCACCGCGTTTTCCATTTGTTGCAAAATTGTGAATACGCTGTCGCTTACGTTCGTTGGGCGGCTAGTGCTCAGGATGCAGGACAATTTTGGGTGAAGCGGTCTCTCCGGTGTGAATGGCGTTAAATGCATTTGCACCATCTTCAAGAGGCCGTGACTCTACC
>CALDTX010000100.1 GCA_937923565.1 uncultured Granulosicoccaceae bacterium
GATGTCGCCTTGTATAGCGATACGATTTTTGTCTCGACAGGATATTTGCATAATGAGCGAATAGCCTAGACGGGTCAGCAGGGCACAGACGGCTAAACTGCCCATATGGCAGTGAGCACCACTGCCGTCGGTTGCGTTGATCGCATCAACATAACCGTCGAATAATGCGGCGCGTTCATACACAGCATTCGGGTCGGCAGAGTCGGGCGGCGCTAACTCACTGGTTACTGCAAAGTGGCCGTCTCTGAGTATTCTTTCGAATCTGCCCGGAGAGCTGTGGTGTTCCCGCAGCGGTAGCGGGTAGCCGGGTACCGGCTCATCATGATAGATCATGACTTGGCCTCAACAGGCTTGGGTTCTATTTGTTCAGCCTCTTCAGCGCGTATACGTCGAACTTCGCGTAACCATGAAGAAGAGCCTTTGAGCTGATGATCTACGGCTATTTGTACAACTTTTATATCGTGGCCGTTGTTCATGCGTTGGCTGCCCGCAAAGGCTTCTACCCAAACACAGCGCATCTCGGGTTTTACTTCGCAGTGGCCATCGTGCCTAACACCACCGCAGGGACCATTACGTATAGACTTCGGGCAGTTCATCGGGCACGACATGCCGGTTTTACTTAAGGCGCATTGACCACACATTTGGCAGTCAAACAAAACACCTTTCACATTTTTCTCAACAAACGCCATGGGTTTTTCGAGGCGGTCGTAGCCGATTTTTTCGAAAAGCGGTGCAAGCTTAACTAAGGTTGATTCCAGTAGCGCGTAGCAACTCTCCATGAGTTTGGCTTGACGCACTGACCATTTTCTAATGACATACATGGCGGTAGAACTTCTGTTGGGTCAACGGGAATTTACGTTGGCTTCAATGCCTTTGGCTTTGACAACTGCTTCCAGATGTTCATCGCTAAACAGAGCTTCCAATTCTGCAGCTGCTTTTTTTGCTTCGGCTTCTAAGTCATCACTGCATTTTTCACGAATACGTTTCCAGTCTTCCATATAAGCGTCGCTGGTGCCTTTGCCTGCTCGCATAGCTGCGCGATCAATAGCTTGTTGGAAACGATCGGGCAGGGCAACCTTTGCTGTTTTTCTGCCCTGTTTTGCTGTTACTTGCGATGGAATATCTCGCCAGTAAATTTTTATTAATTCAGCCATGGATTTTGCCCGTCAGTAAAAAGTATCGCGGTGTGAAGATAGCCGTTGATACTTCATTGAAAATGGTTATTTGAATTGCAACGGTTACGTCGTCTTAACCGTGCACGATGCGTATGTTGCGTAACTCGTGTTCAAAGCGCTTCAAGCCGGTGTAATGCACTTCCAGTGGTAAACCAATGGCATCCGCAGCACTTTGCGCCTGCGCCAAACGCTCCTGATTATTCGTTTGCGATAGGTAAAGCATGCGTGTGTAATTGCCAAAATACATGTCGCGCAATTCAGGGTGTTTGTTGATACCCAACTCATCCAAAATAAGCCGGTCAAAATGCCAGGCCAGATAATCGGTTAAGTAAAAAGTACCGATGTCGTCTTCAGCCATTTTGGTGAAGTGTTCCTCACCAGCAAAGAAAGAATAGCAGTGCGCCCCAGGGAGTCTTTCGACATTGTGTTTCTCGATAACGGTATCGAGGTGTCCTCCCGTGCCGCAATCACCGTAAGCGACCAGAATGTGGCTGTAGTTTTCTTTGTTCTCGATTATTTTACGTTCCACGCCCGGTGCAATTTTGTCGGGTGTGTTGTGCCAGTCGGCGGGTAAGCACTGAACGTCTACGTGATCCCATTGATTGGCTTTAAGCACATCAACCAGTTCGTGAGCCAGTGCGCCGCAAGCAATAACCAGTGTCGTCATTACCTGAGTAGTCAGGGCGCGTGCAAGCCGCTAGCTTGCTTTGCGCCTCTCTGCGATCAATGATTTAGCGGTTTCGACGGCTACGGCTGCATCTCGACAATAAGCATCAGCGCCAACGGCTTCTCCAAATTCTTCATTAAGTGGAGCACCACCAACAAGCACGATAAAATCGTCTCGCATGCCTTGTTCTTTGAGTGAGTCTATAACGACTTTCATATAAGGCATCGTGGTGGTTAACAGTGCTGACATACCGAGTATTTCGGGTTTGTGTTCTTCGAGTGCGGCGATGTAATCTTCAACGGGATTATTAATGCCGAGATCGATAACTTCAAAACCTGCGCCTTCTAGCATCATGCCCACCAGGTTTTTACCAATGTCGTGGATATCGCCCTTTACGGTTCCAATAACCACCTTACCAATAGGTGGTGCGCCGGTTTCAGCTAGCAAAGGTCTTAGAATAGCCATTCCGCCTTTCATGGCGTTTGCGGCCATGAGAACTTCTGGGACAAACAGAATGCCGTCGCGGAAGTCGATACCGACGATGCGCATACCTTCAACGAGCGCATCGTTAAGGATTTTGTCAGCGCCCCAGCCTCGTTCCAGGAAAATATTTGTGGCTTCTTCGATTTCTTCTTTGAGGCCGTTATAGAGGTCGTCGTGAACCTGTTCTACGAGCTCTTCGTCATTTAGCTCGGAGAGGATGATGTCCTCTTCGTCGTCGTAATTGTCTTCTTCTGACATGCTAACCGCCTCATGTGTTCTTGTTGGATTACACAGTTTGTTAGCAGGCGCAAACTACCGTGTACCGGTTTTGTGAATATTAACCACTGTGCGAGGCGTCCGATACGGCTCTTTTGCTATCAGTACGACTCTTTATGCAGGTAAACGCGACAATTTGTTGGCCGACCTACGCCGCGTTAGAGTCAGAGTGCATAACGGTGCGCAAAGCTCAGATTTTCCAACAATTTTGTGGCTGATTGTTACCTACATAAATACCGTATCGGCCAACTTAGCGGCCTTTAAAATCGGGTTTTCGTTTGTTCAGGAAAGCGTCGACACCTTCTGCGTAGTCAGCGGTTTTGCTGGCAGCCATTTGGAAGTCTTTTTCGAGCAGAAGCTGTTCGTCGAGTGAGCGGGTCCATGACTCGGTGAGCAGCTTTTTGGTGAAGGCCAGCCCAATTGTTGGCATGTTGGCTAATTTGTGGGCTAGCGCTTGTGTTTCGGCGATGAGCTGGTCGTCTTCGATACTGCGCCAGATCATGCCCCAGCTCTGGGCTTGCTCGCTGCTGACCCGTTCGCCTGTCATGGCCAGCGCCATCGCACGTGGCAGTCCGATGAGGCGTGGCAGCGACCACGATCCTCCTGCATCGGGCACTAAGCCAATTTGTGAGAATGATTGAATAAAGGATGCAGATTGGGCCGCCAGAACGATGTCGCAGGCCAGCGCAATGTTGGCACCGGCTCCAGCAGCGACTCCGTTAACGCAGGCGATCACCGGTATGTTCAAGCCCTTAAGTGTGGTTACTAGTGGGTTGTAATCGCGTTCCAGTACTTGATCTAGGTCGGATTCCGCGATATCGGCTAAGTCTTGCCCGGCGCTAAAGCCTCTGCCAGCGCCGGTAATAACCAGGCATCTGATGGTGTCGGAGGTTTGGACGCTTCGCAGTGCATCCCGCAACTGCTGATGCATGCTTGCGGTAAAGCTGTTGAGCTTGTCTGGGCGGTTCAGCGTTAGCCACGCTACACCGTTGTCTTCAAGCAAAGTTATGTCGGTTTGATCACTAGCGGTCATTGCGATTCCAGAAGCTTTTTGAGTAGTGGTCGAGTTTATGGCATCGCGAGCGAGTTTTCAGGGGTTTGTTGTGTTTGAGAGAATCGTTCAGGAAGCCCCATTTGGTTTAGCTGAACGAAAGAGGCTGGCCAGTACTACCAGCAGAAATGCGCCCATTAGTGCCCTTAGCAGGTAGTCAGGCGTGGTGACGTCCACAACCACACTGCGCCCAATCAGCACCGGAAAAAAGGCGCCCAGTGATGCGCCGATAACACCCAGCAGGATATTAATGATAAAAACACCTTTCCTGCCACGCAAAACAACCGCGGCAACACCACCGAACACGATACCGATGAGTAGCATGAGAATAAGATTTGCAGTAGGCAACAGGGTCTCCTTGGCCTCGAATACGATCTATAGCGCCCAAGGATACTGCATTGGCGCCAAGTTGAACAAACTTTGCGCACGGTTTTGCGTATTGCCTGACTTTAAGCGCGCTTTACTGTGCTTGGTGCATTGACGGGTGACGACATTATTGCAAAGTGACACGCTTAAAGGCATTGCATTGCTGCTTTTGGCAACGGTGCTATTCGCACTGCAAGACGCTATCACGAAACAACTGGTGACCAATATTCATGTCACGCAAATTCTTTTTGTGCGATTTCTGGCGTTCGCGATATTTGCTGTAGTTTACGCTTCTGTAAAAACTCAACTAACGCAATCGCTTCGTTCAGCGAATAGGGGTTTGCAAATCAGTCGGGCTTTAATCATGTTCACCGAAATCGGTTTGTTCGCGTTTGCTATCAAGTTCTTGGGAATCGCTGAAATTCATGCCATTTTTTCTTGCTTCCCGCTGGTCATTACTGCTTTGTCGGTACCGTTGTTGGGTGAAACTGTGGGGTGGCGCAGGTGGCTTGCCGTTGGCATTGGGTTTTGTGGCACTTTAATTATTTTGCAACCGGGTAGTGGTGTTTTTAATCCTGCGGCCCTTTTGGCTTTGGTGTGCGTCATGTTGTATTCGTTTTACAACATACTAACGCGACTGGTTTCACGCCAGGATACCTTTGAAACTTCTTTATTGTATTTTGGCATTGTAGGGTTGGCTGCATCGTCTATTGCAGTCATTGGCAATTGGCAGTCCACTGATGGACCAACCAGTTTGCTGCTAGCTGGTATCGTTGTGACCTCCGTTGCTGCTCACATGATGCTTATTAAATCGCTGGAGCTGGCGGCTGCGGTTGTATTGCAACCTTTTAATTACTTTATTTTGGTGTGGGCTGTTTTATTAGGGTATGTCTTGTTTAATGAAACGCTTGCACCACACGAAATAGTGGGTGCGCTAATCGTTGTGGGTAGTGGTGTTTATATAGGCATACGCGAATATCGGCTAGCAATGGACGCATCATAATGCGTCCATCCCAGTTAACGGCTAACTAAGGGTCTGTCAGATCGCAGTAGTTTATGCACTTCATTAACAGCCAGCGACAACATCGCAAAGTCCACTGCCGAGCTGGCTTTCATGTCCACTATAAGATCACTGTACTTGTCAACCGCGGCCTGATTAGCTTGTGACCAACGCTTAACCATGGCGCTTGGGGTCTTTTGGTCGCCTGCGCTAGTTAATACTTCGGCGGTTAAATGCCTTTGTTGGTAGTGTAAATCGCTACGCAGCTCAGATTTCGACAATGTATGCCAGTGGCTTCGTACTTGTAGCTCCGATATATTATCCCGAAGCCATTGCAATTCTAAGTGATGGCCTAACTCAAAATAAACTTTTGCAACATCACCCACCAGTGCATTGGTTGAAGCCGCAATTTCTACAATATCCAGCGATGAAGATAGCGGCACCACTTGCGAAACCGTCATGGCAGTTTCTGTAGGTACACCTGCATTAACAAAGTAGTTAACGCGTTGGTCTAACGTTTGGCGGTTTACGCGTGCCAGTGACTCAGGCATCGACACAATAAGCTCTTCAATGCCGGGCTTAAATTGGGTAATAACGTTGTCGATGCTGTGAATGCCACGTCGCGAACGCAGCAGCCAATGTGTAGCGCGTTCTACTAATCCGCGTACCAGAATTTGCATTTGGTTCTGCATGTCGGCCGGTACTTGGTTATCGAGCTGTTCAATAGACTTCCAAAGCGCTGGTAATTTAAAAATAGAAACCACGGCAACAAACGCTGTTGCAACTTCTTGCGCAGTGGCGCCGAGTTCGTGTTGCATGCGAAACGCAAAGCTTGGACCTAGTCTGTTGACAAATTCGTTGCACACAACACTAACGATGATTTCAGGGCGCAATCGGTGTTCTGCAATTTTATCGCCGAAGCGCTCGCCAAGTACCTTAGGAAAGTAATCGATCAGCATTTTTTGTAATGCGGGTTCTTCAGCAAATGTGCTGTCCAGTAATTCGTCGTACATCACCATCTTACTGTACGATACCAACACAGAGACTTCTGGTCGGCTCAAGCCTTGATCTGCAGCTAATCGATCGGCGATTTGTTCGTTGTCTGGTAAAAATTCGATATGTCGATCCAGGCGGTTAATCGATTCCAGATGTTGCATAAAACGTTGTAGTTCGTTCAGTGCGTTTGTGCCTCCTGCATAGCACTGGTTAATGCACTGGGTTTGCAAATAGTTATCGGTTAGTACAAGAGAGGCAACCTCATCGGTCATTTCTACCAGTAGCTTGTCTCTTTGTTTGAGCGTCATGTCGTCGTTGGCAACAACGGCATTGAGTAATATTTTTATATTGACTTCATGGTCTGAACAATCAACACCGGCTGAATTATCAATTGCATCGGTGTACATCATGCCGCCAGCACGCGCGTATTCTATACGTGCTAGTTGAGTGCAACCCAGATTGCCACCTTCACCAAAAACACGGCAGCGTAGCTCGCTCGCATTAACGCGCACAGCATCATTGGCGCGGTCTGCGGCGTCGGCGTGGGTTTGTGTTGATGCTTTTACATAAGTACCTATGCCACCGTTCCAGAGTAGGTCAACCGGTGCTTTGAGTATGGTGTTGATCAATTCATTTGGGGTAAAGTTGGCTTTGTTGGTGCCTAGTGCTGATTGCGCTTGCCCACTAAGTTCAATGCGTTTGTCGCTGCGAGAATAAATACCGCCACCCTTAGAGATCAGTTTCTTGTTGTAGTCGGTCCAGCTTGATCGAGGTAGCTGAAACAAGCGCTCACGTTCAGCGTAGCTTGTGGCTGCGTCTGGTGTTGGGTCGATAAATATATGTTGGTGATTAAATGCTGCAACCAAACCGATATGCTTCGACAGCAACATACCGTTGCCGAATACATCGCCCGCCATATCGCCAACACCAACAACGGTAAAGTCTTGAGTCTGGCAGTCGTGGCCTAATTCTCTGAAGTGGCGTTTAACCGATTCCCAGGCACCCCTTGCCGTTATACCCATCTTCTTGTGGTCGTAACCCGCTGAACCACCAGAGGCAAATGCATCACCGAGCCAAAAGCCATATTCCATTGATACAGCATTTGCAAAATCTGAAAATGTCGCTGTGCCCTTGTCGGCTGCAACTACGAGGTAGGGGTCGTCTTCGTCGTAACGGATAACATTTTGCGGTGCAACGATAGTGTTGTTAACGATGTTGTCGGTTATGTCGAGCAGTCCGCGCAGAAAGTTTTGATAGCAGTTAATGACTTGCTGCATCATGATTTCGCGATCGCTGGAGAGCGCTTTTTTTACATAGAAACCACCTTTTGAACCAACCGGTACGATGACAGAATTTTTAACCATCTGTGCCTTCATTAAGCCCAGTACTTCGGTTCTGAAATCTTCACGACGATCAGACCAACGTAAACCACCGCGTGCAACCCTGCCACCACGTAAATGAATAGCTTCGAAGTCGGCTGAGTAAACAAATATTTCAGCCATTGGTCGTGGTAAGGGCAGTTCGTTGATTTTACTGCAATCAAATTTATACGAAATGTAGTTCAGTTGTTGGCCGTGCTCATCGACGCAAAAGGCGTTAGTACGTAAGGTGGCTGCCACCAGGTTTAAGTAGCTGCGTAGTATGCGATCCTCATCGAGGCTTGCAACCTTTTCAAGTGCCAGCACGATGTCCATATACAAAGACAGCGTTTTATTTTTTTCTAAAGTTTGTTCTACGTCGTCTGCGTGAACCAAATCAATGTTGAATTCGTTCTCATCTCTGTTGCTAATGCCAGGGTCAAATCGTTGTGCGAACAGGTTAGCAATAGAGCGCGTAATCTCGTTATTGGATACCAAGCTGTCTATCATATAGCTTTGCGAAAACGGCACGCCAATTTGCAATAAGTATTTGCAATAGCTTCTTAATATAACCACTTCGCGCCAAGTCAGGCCAGCTTCGAGAATAAGCCGATTAAAGCCATCGTTCTCAACAGATTTGCTCCAAATGCGACTAAACGCTTCCTGAATATTGTTAGCGGATTGTTTAGAGTCGAGCTTGCTTTGACCCACTTGTTCAACCGTAAACTCGTGCATCCAAACATTGGGTAGCGCATCGCGCTTTATTTCAAATGGGTGTTCCGATTCAACCCTTAGACCCATATTTTCAATAATGGGAATGGCGTCAGATAGCGTAACTGGGCTGCCAACTGAAAAGAGCTTGAAGTTGATCGTGCCGGTATCAGCAACAATGTGCCGGTAAAAGCTCATGATCGGTGCTTCTTGATTCACCTTTGTTTCGATAAATCGAATATCTGAAACGGCAATGCGCGCGGAATAATCTTCTTTGTAGCTCGCTGGAAATGCATGCTCATAACGTCGAAACAAATGCATGGCATCGTGTTCGTTATGCTTTTCTCTGAGCGTGGCCAACAGTCTGTCATTCCATGTGATAGCGGCATTACGAATTCGTGTTTCAACATTGCGCCAATCAATACTTCGGTTAAGTGGCGGGTTTTTCTGAACTACAAAATGCAGTCTGGCTAACTCGGATTCTGAAGAAAAGTGTGTAAAGAATTCTGCCCGACTGCCATCGATGCTGCTCAGTAAAATAGATTCGATGTTCAGGCGAAGCTCGCGGCTGTAGGTGTCGCGTGGGATGTAAACTAAGCAGTTGCAGAACCTGCCTAAAGGATCTACCGAATGGAACATTCTGATTTGCAGTCGCTCATGCAAAGAAACAATGCCATTGGCCATTTCCAATAGTTCATTCGTATTTGCCTGTAACAACATGCCTTTCGGGAAGCCGCGAATAACGCTGGCTAATGCTCGCCCATCGTGTGAATCGGGCGCAGCCTCTGATGCATCCAAAATGCTGCTAAGGCGATCGCTTAAAATTGGAATCGATTCCAGTGTTTCGCCGTGTAGGCCTGAAACGAATAAACCGACAAAACAATTGATCTCAGTGGCACGGCCCTTTTTATCGCGCTGAATGTGCAGAATAAGATCGGCGAATTCATCGCGAATTATGGCTGAGCGCTTATCGGCCTTACAGACCATCAGTGTGCTTTCGTTGCTATTGAGCGCACTGATCGTTTCACTGGGCATTAAGTCGCTCAGTTGCCAAATCGCTGCATCATTGCCTTGTTTAAAAACACCGAGTGTGTTTTTTACCGTCTCGATTTTTTGCTGTTCGGCATGCATCGTTAGCGCTGCATGGCCGAAACTTACAAACGCAATATTGGAAAGCCATTTGAAAAATTGGGTGTCGGTTTTAGCGGGTGTTTTAGTGGCTAATGCTTCAATAGCTTTGGCCATCGCTGGAGCGTCTTGCCTAACGGTATTCAGGAAGTTGAGCACGTTAGTGATAATGGCTTCAATGTGCGACAGCTGCTCATCAGGTACATGGTCCATCTCGATAAGAATGAGCGATTCATCTATCAGGTGGTGTGGTTCCTTCGTATCTGCATGGCTGGTGCAACGATTGGCTGATGTAATTTCGACAAGCTTACCGTTGTCATCGCGGCTAACTCGCAACACTGGGTGGATGATCAAATGGATCGAGTAGCCAGAAGCTAATAGTGCTGTGCGTAAGCTTGCCACCAAGTGGGGTTGGTCTTCGGTAACCAGCTCAACGATGGTGTGCATCGACTGCCAGCCATCTTGTTCCAGATGAGGATTGAACGCGCTTAAATTACTGCTTTGCTGCTTCCGCTGTTGTGCCAGTTGCCAGTGAGACAAGGCCATGCCGTTGAGATCTTCAGGCAGCGTTGTTTGTAGGTCTTGGAGTGGAACAGAGCCGTAGTACAACGGTAAAAAAGCCAGAAAAGCTTCGCTGTGGCTCGCACTTAACGTGCGAGGAGTAGATTTGGCGATTGCTTCGTGCAGTTCGGGCAGGGTACGACCGTGTTGGTCTGTAGAGCCAGAAACTTCGTGTGACATCATTCCGCTGCCTCGATTGGGGTGGTGCGAAGGGTAATTCACCCCCAACACGCATTTTTTTGGCCAATGTACGCCCTTTATAGCGTTCTGACCGTTATCCCAATTCGGCTTCTGCGACCAATGTCGTTAAATCGTATAACTGGCGCGCAATTCGTTCATTGCTTCATTACTTAAGCGGGCGCCGAACTGCGTAATTAACTTGCCGGCAGCTGCACTGGCAATCTCGCCGCATTGTGCGAACGGCATGCCGTGCGTTAGCCCGTATAAAAATGCGCCAGCGTACATATCGCCAGCTCCGTTAGTGTCTACCGGGGTTACGCTGATTGCAGGCACGTCGATCAGCTGCTGCCCATCAAATAACGTGGCTCCCTCAGCGCCTCTGGTTATCGCGAAACGTTTGGCTAGTTTCTTTAACGGCTCAACGGAAGCTGCAAGGCTATCGACTTCGAACATCAATTTGGCTTCGTCTTCATTGCAAAAAATCATGTCAACGCCGTCACCAATAATGTCTAACAAGCCGTCCTTAAAAAACTGAACCATATTGGCATCTGAAAGGGTTAGCGCTGTTTGCACTCCGGCAGCCTGTGCAATGGATCTGGCCTTTATCGCGGCAGCTCGTGCATTTGGTTCTGGCACCAAATAGCCTTCAATATAGGCAAACTGAGATTGACGGATGGCGGCTTCATCGAGTTCAGCCTCGCTGATTTTTGCGGTAATTCCTAGATAGGAGTTCATGCTGCGTTGCGCATCAGGCGTAATGAGTACAATGCATTTGCCGGTAACGCCGTCTTCTCGGTTGCTGTGGCCAAGATTCGTTTTCACGCCGCAATTTTCCATATCGGCCATGTAGAAGTCGCCGGTTTCGTCAGCAGCGACTTTGCACGAGTAGAATGTTTGTCCACCAAGCTGGGCGCAAGCGATAATGGTATTTGCAGCCGAACCGCCGCTGCAGCGTTTGCCATTGGCAACATCGAGCTGGTTCAACAGGTGGTGGTGGCGATCAATATCAATGAGCGTCATCAGTCCTTTGTCTACTTCCATTTGCTTGAGTTGGCTATCGGATACTTCAAATTCAATATCCACGAGAGCATTGCCCACACCGTATACGTGATATTCGCTCATTTCTTGTCCTGTTAAAGTGTAAGTCCGCTATTATGGCTAGTTCTGTAGCGGAAACCTATCTACAATTGCAACAATTTGACCAAAGAGATTCTCATGCGTAGTCACACCTGTGGTGTCATCAACACCAATCATTTAGAACAGGAAATAGATTTCTGTGGCTGGGCGCATCGTCGGCGTGACCACGGCGGGGTTATTTTCATTGATTTGCGAGACCATACAGGTCTGGTGCAAGTGGTGTTCGACCCTGATCGGGCTGAGATTTTTGCCCTTGCTGAGCAGGTGCGTAATGAGTTTGTGCTGAAAATAAAGGGCCGAGTACGCGCCAGACCTGAAGGCACGATCAACCCCGATATGGCCACCGGCGAAATTGAAGT
Organism: uncultured Granulosicoccaceae bacterium; assembly: GCA_937923565.1. GTDB lineage: Bacteria > Pseudomonadota > Gammaproteobacteria > Granulosicoccales > Granulosicoccaceae > Granulosicoccus. The sequence goes on from CALDTX010000100.1 coordinate 11,449, forward strand.
GCTGGGCTTAGAGCTGTCCATTTTGAATAGGGCGGCAACTCCGCCATTCCAACTGGACGACAACGATGTTTCGGAAGAGCACCGTTTACGCTATCGCTATATCGATTTGCGCCGACCCAGCATGCAGTCCAAATTGCGACTTCGCGCCAAGGTAACCGGTGAACTGCGTCGTTATTTAGATGATCAGCAGTTTATCGAGGTGGATACGCCCACATTAACCAGAGCCACCCCGGAAGGTGCACGCGACTATCTAGTGCCAAGCCGAACCCATCCGGGAAGTTTTTTCGCATTGCCGCAATCACCCCAGTTGTTTAAGCAACTGCTAATGATGGGTGGTATCGATCGCTACTATCAAATTGCCCGCTGTTTTCGCGACGAAGATCTTCGGGCCGATCGTCAGCCCGAATTCTCCCAGCTCGATATCGAAATGGCTTTCGTTGAAGAGGCACAGGTGATGGATCTTGCAGAAGGCATGATTCGGCACTTGTTCGATAGCGTTCTCGATGTGAAATTGCCCGAAGCATTCCCGCACATGAGCTATGCCGATGCCATTCGCGACTACGGTTCAGATAAACCGGATCTGCGCATTCCGCTCAAGCTCACCGAGCTATCAGATTTAATGCAAGATGTTGATTTTAAAGTATTTTCTGAGCCAGCTAAAAGCCCTAATGGCCGTGTAGCTGCGCTTCGAGTGCCAGGTGGTAGCAAGCTGAGCCGTAAAGACATCGACGTTTACACGGAGTTTGTGAGCCGTTATGGCGCTAAAGGGCTTGCCTACATTAAGTGTAACGACGTTGCCAACGGACGCGATGGTTTGCAATCGCCGATTGTTAAATTCTTTTCCGATGACGCGCTGGCCGCTGTAATGCAAAAAGTGGGTGCCGAAGATGGCGATTTAGTCTTTTTTGGCGCCGATAAAGCCAATGTGGTGGCTGACGCCTTGGGTGCGCTGCGTGTAAAAATTGGCCACGATCTCGATATGGTGGCCGATGAGTGGGCACCTTTGTGGGTTGTCGACTTCCCCATGTTTGAATGGGATGAAGGCGGCAAACGCTGGCATGCCATTCACCACCCGTTTACCGCACCTACAGCTGATACCTTGGAGCAATGGCAGTCTCAGCTCGATGAAAACCCGGCAACCGTGTTATCCAAAGCTTACGATATGGTGCTCAACGGTACCGAATTAGGCGGTGGTTCGATACGTATCCACAACTCCGATATGCAACAAAAAGCACTCGATGTGCTGGGTATTGGTGAAGAGGAGGCTAATGAAAAGTTCGGCTTCTTGCTCGACGCATTGAAGTATGGAGCGCCGCCTCACGGTGGTATTGCACTGGGCATGGACCGGCTCATCATGATCATGAGTGGCGCCAGCTCTATTCGTGATGTTATGGCGTTTCCGAAAACGCAAAGTGCCAGCTGTTTGTTAACCAGCGCACCAAGCGTTGTGTCAGACCAACAAATGAAAGAGCTGCATTTACGCGCTCGTGCGCGCCCAACGCCTGAAAACTCCTAGCAGTAATGTCTACATCAAAACGTCGCCCTGAATCGGTATTGGTGGTTATCCATACCGGGCAGGGCGAGGTTTTATTGATGCAGCGTAGTGATAACCCCGACTATTGGCAGTCGGTTACCGGCGGTTTAAAACACGACGAATTACCTCAACAAGCGGCCCAGCGAGAAGTGCAGGAAGAAACCGGCATCGTGGGTACGCCTGTGGATCGTCAACAACAAAACGTCTTTGAAATTAAAGGTGTTTGGCGAAAGCGTTACGATCCGTCAGACACACATAACACAGAGCATGTGTTTACCTTAGCGGTGGAGTCGCCACTTACGGTTCGGTTAAACCAACGGGAGCATCTAAACTTCAAATGGGTTTCAGCCGATCACGCAGTAACACAAACCGCTTCAGACACTAATCGTCAAGCCATAAAGCAATGGGTAGTGCCATTGCTGTCGTAAGTCATAAACGTGCTCAGCAGCCACAGATGACTGTGTTGCTGCACGGGTTTTTTATGCGGGCCTGGATGATGTACCCGCTGGCCAAGCGGCTGCAACAGCAAGGCTTTGATACGGTTTGCTTGAGTTATGCCAGTCGCCGTTGCACGCCAGCGCAGAATGCGCAGCGCTTAGCCCAACAAATTTTAGCGCTCAACAAACCTTGCGTACACCTTTGCGGCTACAGTCTGGGTGGCTTGGTGATCGCACACCTGTTAAGTCAAGAAGAAGGTTTGCCTCCGGGGCGGGTGGTGTATGTTGCGTCTCCGATTAACGGCTGCCGGTTTGTAAAAATTTGCTGCAAGAATACATTGCTGCGTTGGTTCTTTAAACACAGCGTGACAGACGGGCTCGTCGATGGCGCGCCGGTTTACACAGGCGATCGAGAATTCGCCCGTATCGTGGGCACCAGCCCGGCAGGCCTGAGTTCGCTTTTTTATAAACCCAGCGAGATCAACGATGGCGTGGTCTGCGAAACCGAAACAAAAGCCGACTACATTAACGTGGCTATGTCAGTACCGCATTCGCATGCGATAATGCCTTATTCGCGTCGCGTAGCGGCGTATGTTGGACAGTTTTTGTCCAATGACAGAAGGGGTGCTCTGCCAGATGGTTAGCCGAGTGCTCAGTATTAACTTTTAATTTAATGAGGTTTATATGGCTGGTCATAGTAAATGGGCCAACATTCAGCATCGCAAAGGCGCGCAGGATGCAAAACGCGGCAAGCTGTTCACCAAACTAATTCGCGAAATCAATGTGGCTGCGCGGATGGGCGGTTCTGATGTGTCGTCGAATCCGCGTTTGCGTCTGGCAATCGATAAAGCCTTAGGCGGCAATATGTCGAAAGACACCATTGAGCGTGCGGTTAAGAAAGGCGCGGGTGAGCTTGAAGGGGTAAGTTACGAAGAAAACCGTTACGAGGGTTATGGTGTAAACGGTGTCGCCATTTTAGTAGACACCATGACAGACAACGGCAATCGAACCGTGTCTGAAGTGAAACATGCTTTTACAAAGTACGGTGGCAATCTGGGTGCGGTTGGATCGGTATCTTACCTGTTCAGTAAAGTGGGTACCTTGAACTACCCAGCTGGATCCGATGAAGATGCCATTATGGAAGCTGCTTTAGATGCCGGTGCCGAAGATGTCCAAACCGAAGATGATGGCTCTATTGAAGTACTTACCGCTGAAGATCAATTCATGGATGTTAAAGAGGCCATGACAGCCGCTGGTTTGGAACCTGAACACGCCGAAGTCACCATGAAGCCATCGACTGAAGTTAGCCTTGATGTTGAACAGGGGCAAAAATTGTTAAAGCTTCTGGATGTGCTTGAAGATCTCGATGACGTACAAGAAGTATTTACCAATGCGGACATTCCCCCAGAGGCCTACGCTTGACCAAACAAAGTAATCGACTGATCCGGGTACTCGGTATTGATCCCGGTTCTGTTATTACGGGTTACGGTTTGATCGACACCGACGGCGCGCGCAGTTTTCATATTGCGCATGGTCATATCCGCGTTAAGGGTGAAAACTTTGCTGAACGCCTGGGTTGTATTCATGCCAAATTAGTTGATGTTGTGGATGAATGGCACCCCGATGAAGTCGCAGTAGAACAGGTGTTTCTCAGTAACAATGCGATGTCGGCATTAAAGCTTGGGCAAGCACGTGGCGCTGCTATTTCAGCGGTGGTAAGCCGTTCATTACCGGTGAGTGAATATGCTGCCCGCTCTGTAAAGCAAGTGGTTACAGGCACAGGTAAGGCCGACAAGCAGCAAGTACAAACCATGGTAAAAGCGCTTTTGCAAGTAGATGCAACCATTCAGGTTGATGCTGCTGATGGCTTGGCTATAGCGATCTGTCATGCACATTCGCGCATGAATAAACTCAATAGCCTACCGGTGACGCGACGACGTACCCGAGGCAGAGGACTAAGACGTTGATCGGTAGAATCAGTGGTACCTTACTTGAAAAAATTCCACCGCTGGTGTTGGTGGATGTCGGCGGTATTGCTTATGAAATTGATGTGCCAATGTCAACGTTTTATAACTTACCTGAACTCGGCCAGGCTATTCAATTACACACGCATTTTTTAGTGCGCGACGATGCGCAATTACTCTACGGCTTTGCAAGTAAAATTGAACGAAGCTTGTTTCGGTCTCTGTTAAAAGTGAATGGGGTCGGTGCAAAGGTTGCGTTATCTATTTTATCTGGCATGAGTACCGACGAATTCTTCCAGTGTGTTGCCGCTAAAGACGTTACCGCTTTAACGCGCGTACCAGGCATCGGTAAAAAAACGGCCGAACGTTTGCTGGTGGAGTTACAAGATAAAGTGGATGCACTTGCCGGCGGTTCTGTGCAAGGTAGCTTGCCTACCGAGCAAAACGATTCAGTGCGAACGCAAGCCGAAGATGCGCTTACGTCGTTGGGTTATAAGCCTGCCGAAATTAAAAAGCTACTGGATAAAATCGGTGATCAACAACTCACTGTGGAAGAAACCATTAAGTTGGCATTGCGCAGTACCGTTCGATAAGCTGGCTTACCGCTGTGCTTAGTTAAGTTGTTTCATTTTATTGGTTTAATAGTTAAGGCTTACGCATGAGCGATCTTGATCGGTTAATTACACCAACTGAAAAAAGCGAAGACGCACAAGAGCGCGCCATGCGCCCCAAGCTACTTCAGGACTACAAAGGTCAGAATGCCGTAACCGAACAAATGTCGCTGTTTATCGATGCGGCCAAATTGCGCGAAGAAGCCTTAGACCATGTGCTGCTGTACGGGCCGCCCGGCTTAGGTAAAACCACCTTGGCCAATATTATTGCTAACGAGCTTGATGTACGCATGTTGCATACCTCCGGACCGGTACTGGAACGCCCGGGTGATCTGGCAGCCATTCTCACCAGTTTGGAAGCCAACGATGTTTTATTCATTGATGAAATACATCGCATGAGCCCTTTGGTTGAAGAAGTGCTTTACCCCGCCATGGAAGATTATCAAATCGATATCATGACCGGCGAAGGTGTATCGGCGCGATCATTCAAAATAGATTTACCGCCGTTTACGTTAGTGGGTGCCACCACACGCGCAGGTTTACTCACGGCACCATTGCGCGATCGCTTCGGCATTGTGCAGCGGTTAGAGTTTTATGCCACCGAAGATTTATCCGGCATTGTTCAGCGATCTGCAAAATTGTTAAAAGCACCTATTGATGAAGCCGGCTGCGGTGAGATCGCCAGAAGAGCACGCGGTACACCCAGAATTGCAAACCGATTGCTTCGTCGAGTGCGCGACTTTGCCGACATTCGGGCCGATGGTGTCATTACCGGTTCAGTGGCAGA
>CALDTX010000101.1 GCA_937923565.1 uncultured Granulosicoccaceae bacterium
ATGGCACCTCATTAGACAATCAAAGCATCAATGCCATTGCAGCCGACGGCAATCGTATACTGGTGTCAACCGGTGGCTCAGTATCCGGCTCTGGTTTGTTCTTAGGTGAAGAGACAACAGGCACATTTACATGGACACAACTGTCTGGTCGAACCCCAGCAGGGGCCGCAAGTGCAATTTTACCCAATGGCACAACGTATGAAGTGGTTGCCGATCCAACCGTTGCTGATCGCTATTACACGTTAAACCGCTCAGGTTTATACCGAGTTACGCTGCCAGCTGTGGCACCTGAAGACGCCGCATGGACAAGAGTAAGCTCTGCCGCCATGGACACGGCATTAAGCAGCGCATCGCATGGCAGGATTGCGATAGGACCTAACGGTGAAGTGTTTGTTGCCATGAACGTTAGTAACACCGTGTTATCCAATCTATGGCGCTCACCCGATGGCAGCACCGGTTGGCAAGCTCTGGATACGCCCATTACCAATCAATTTGGCGCTTGGTTTCTGGCCCTTGTAGCCGACCCCAACGATGGCAACATTGCCTATGTTGGCGGAGGTGGTTCTAGAAGCGAGTTTAGAATAGACGCCAGCCTGGCAAGTGGTTCGCAAGCGAGCAGTATTTCCGGTAATGCAGGAACCGCATCCAACTCCGTTCCACATGCCGATGCACGAGACTTACGCTTTGATGCTGCAGGCACTTTAATCGCAGCCAATGATGGCGGTGTTTATAAACAAACCAATCCGACCGATGCCACTGGCGACTGGTTTTCCATTAACGGCGATTTAGTGATAACTGAAATCCACAACGCCGGTTGGGATTCAGTGAGCCATATAGCAGCGGTAGGTACCATCGATAACGGCACCAATATACAAAATGATTTCGTGCGCGAACGTTGGTTGCACGTTCAAGGTGGTGATGGGGGCGATATAGCCATCGATGATACCGGATCGGCTACACAGTCCGAGCGATACATGAGCTCGCAAAATCTTGGATCGTTCAGACGCCGAACCTATGACCAAAACAACATACAAACGGGCACATCAACGGTCACTATGTCCCCACCGGTGTGCGGGGCTGTCGATTGTTTTACCCCGAGCTGGCGATTCACAACACCATTTAGTGTTAACGCTGTTAATCCAATACGTTTAGTGGCCGGTGGCAGTAACGGGGTTTTTGAATCTATAGACCAGGGACAAAACATTGTCCAACTGCTTGATGGTGGAGGCACGAGCGTACCCAGTGTTAACGGCAGTGGCTCAAGCGATCCTATCGCTTATGGCGCCGATGGCAATGCTGATGCACTTTATATCGGTCAAGGTGATGATGTGTGGGTACGAACATCCGGTGGCTTCGGAGGTGCTATGACCAGAACAGACCCATCTAGCTCGAATTCTAGCCAGATTGTCGACGTTGTTATCCATCCCAACGATGACCAAACCGCCTTTGCAATAGACAGTAACGCTGTTTATCACACAGCCAATGCAGGCACAAACTGGACTAATGTTACTGGCAATCTTAGTGCGGTAAGTTCCACGACTTTACGCTCTATTGCTTTTTCAACCAGCAACCCCGACGGCGCTGTGATCGTAGGCACTGATGTTGGTGTTTACATAGCGCGTGGTAACGGCAGCTCAGAAAATGACTCAACCGGCAACCCGGTTTTTTTCACTGATTGGTCACAGCTAGGCGTAGGCATGCCGCCCTCACCTATTTTTGATCTTGAATACGATACTGCCGACGAGCTACTGATTGCAGGCACATTAGGTAGAGGCGCATGGGCGCTGAATATGGAAGAACGCAGTCCTATTGATGTGGCATTGGTGCTGGATAAATCAGGCAGCATGGGAAGCCCTGCCTGCACCGGTTGCGACACTAAAATGTTAGTACTGCAAGATGCCGCCGAGTTGTTCATCGAAACGTGGCAAATGCTCTCCGATGTTGACGATCGCATTGCAACGATATTCTTCGACTCTTCAACCGAAGCCTTTTCAACAGGCGGTGGAGATGAACTGGTATCGCTGAGTGCGAACGGAGACGATATGATCAGCTACATCCGTTCAAAAACAGACGGTGGTGCAACAGCGATGGGCGGCGGCTCGCAACGCGCTATTAATTTACTCACCGACACCACACGACCAAGATCCTTAGTGGTATTCACCGACGGTATGCAAAACCGAGACCCTATGATCGAACTCACCGCCGGTACTTATGAAATTATCAACACAGGGCGTGCAGGTTCAGGCGTATCTCCAACGGTGCCTCCAACGCAACTGAACACCGCGCTGGATATTACCTTTAACACGATAGGTGTTGGCGTAACTCCAACATACGAAGCAGAGCTGAGTGCCATGGCTGCGGCTACCGATGGTCTTCACAAAAGCACTAACAATGCTGATGCCGATCTAAGACGGTTCTTTATCGAACAGCTGGTTGATATCTTACGAACAGCTAGCCCCCAGCTTATCGACTACCAATACGCTAATAGCGGTAGAAAATCAGAATCTGTATTCGTTGACAACGGATCAAAAGAGCTATTGTTTGCCATTAGTTGGAATCGCCGAGCAGCCGACCAATTGCGCTTCAAGATTTACAAAGACGGTAAGGATGTTACTGATTTCGCAACCGAGCGAAAGCAGAATAATTTTTACGAACTCGTATCATTCGATTTAAAGTCGCTCAAGCAGCAAGAACTATCAGGTACGTGGGAAGTACGCCTCCAGGACGACGGAAACATCGACTACGAGGTGGCCGTACTAAGCGATCATATCAGTCTGGATTATCAATTGGCTGCTTACCCAACAGTGCTTCGAGCAGGCAAAAGCGTGATGTTATCAGCCGAAACAGAACAAAACGGCTTACCTTTTGGCGACGGCATAAGAGCACGAGTGCGCATAGAAAAACCCACTCAAAGCCTAACCAACCTACTCTCATTAACAAAGGCAGAACGCGTAGATCCCCAAAACGGAGAAACACATGCGGAGGCAAAATTACGGCACCTTTTGCAAACCAATGAAGAGTTTCGTAAACGCTTAACTACAAAAACAAGCGTAAGGCATTTAAGAAGAAAAACTGCCGGTAGATTTACCGTTCCGTTTTTCGACACAAAAGTAGCAGGCACTTATAAGCTTACGTTTTTTTTACAAGGCAACGGAGAACAATCGGGCAAGTTTACCCGACAAGAAGAACGCTACTTTGTGGTTAACCCAGGGCCGTTTAGAAAAGGGAGCTCTGAAATAAGAACCGTGGAAGCGAATGAAAAAACAGGAGACGTTCGCATTCTTATCAGGCCCCGTGATACCCACGGCAATCTACTGGGTGCAAACCAGGCACATAAGCTTAGCGCAAGCGTGCCAGCCTCAGGGTATCAAGCGAAAATTTCCGACATCAATGATGGTTGGTACGAACTGTCAACCGTCAGTGAAGGATTGAAACAACGCATTAAAATTGCAATCAATGGGGTCACAGTGGCTTTAGCAAGACCGGGCAAGCTGGATGTAAAGTAAGTAGCTAAACTATCCCACCGCCTGCGCCTGTCACCATTGGTCGCACCTTCGCAACCCTTTGACGATAACCCGATTGTCGGTACACCGCAATCGGGTCAATCGCACCACCGTTTGTTAATCGCGATTTGGCCAGTATTGGTTCTACATCAGTCAGGAAAGCTTGCTTTAATGTTTTTGCTGCCATGATGACATCGTTAGCATTTTGATAATTTTCAAGCTCATCGCGCTTTACCAGCATGGCCAATACGAAGGCGCGCTGTACTTCAATTGCGCTGCTCATTAAACTTTCTATAGGATCAGTCACATTGTGCGATTGATCCAGCATATACGCAGGTGCAAATGAGTCGCCATGTGTATGCGCTGCATCAACCAATTCATTAAACACCAGAAAAAGACGGAACGGATCAATAGCCGCTGTATCCAGATCGTCATCTCCATATTTGGAATCATTAAAATGAAAACCACCCAGTTTCTTAAACTGAATTAAGCGTGCAACAATCATTTCTATATTGACGTTTGGCGCGTGGTGCCCCAGATCAACAAGACAGCTGGCCTTCTCTCCCAGTTCTTGTGCTATTAGTAAATTTGTGCCCCAGTCTTGAACCACGGTAGAGTAAAACGCAGGCTCATACATTTTGTGTTCGGTAAACAACTGCCAGTCGTTGGGTAAGGCTGCGTAAACGGTGCGCAAAGAATCTAAGTAACGTTCGAACTGTTTCGTTAAATTACTTTGCCCCGGAAAATTGGAACCGTCTCCTACCCATACCGTAAGCGCCGATGAACCAATTTGTTTGCCGATATCAATACAACGCAGATTGTGCTCTATCGCTTGTTCTCGTGTTTGGCTTTCACTGTGCGACAAAGAGCCAAACTTATACGAGTGCGTTTGCTCGGGTTGATCCTGGAAGGTATTAGAGTTCATTGCATCGAAACGCAAACCCAAGGTGCTGGCTTTGTCTTTGAGCTCAGTCGGGTTTTCATCATCCCACGGAATGTGCAACGACACCGTCGGTGTAACTCGTGTGAGTTGGTTAATCACGCTGCAGTCTTCGAGCTTATCGAACACATGCCGCGGCTCCCCTATTCCCGGAAAACGCGCAAAGCGTGTACCACCCGTGCCGACACCCCATGAAGGCACTGCAACGGCTAGCTGGCTTGCCTTTTTGGTGATTTCGTCAATGTCTATTGCGTGCCTGCTAAGCTTTTCGCCCAGAGCATCGTAATCACTGTTGAGATGTTCAGTTAAATTCTTATTGGTGTCATCTACAAGCCCGATGTCGATCAGTTTCATAACAGTATCCTGACAATAGATTCTAACGCGTGAACGACTGTACGTTACCGGCATCCACGTTAATAATGTTACCCGTTGATTTAGACGATGCATCACTCACAAGAAAATAGGTTGCCTCTGCAACGTCTTCCGGGTACACCGAGCGTTTCAGGAGTGATCGTTCACGGTAATGCACTTCAAGTTCGTCTGTGTCTTTGCCATAAGCTTTAGCGCGTTCATTAAGCCATTCTCCCGACCAAATTTTTGACCCCTTTAGCACGGCATCCGGGTTGACCACATTTACCCTAACACCCATCGGCGCACCTTCCAAGGCAAGACAACGTGCAAGATGCACTTCAGCTGCTTTTGCTGTGCAATAGGCGGCCGCACCCGGCGACGCAGCTAAAGCATTTTTGGATGCAATAAACACACAACTGCCACCCATCGACTGACGTTTGAACAACAAAAACGCCTCTTTTGCTACCAGAAAATAACCGGTCGATAAAATGTCCATGTTGCGATTCCACAACGCAAGCGTTGTGTCTTCTATCGGTGCCGCCGATGCGATACCCGCATTGGAAACTAATATACTGACACCTCCGAATGCTGTAGTCGCTTTTTTATAAGCCGCTTGCACCTGTGCTTCATCGGTGACATCCATTGGGGTACTGACGACGTTGTCGTTACCGTATTGTTGTTGCAGTAATTGGGTGGTTGCATCTAATCCTGCTTTATCGACATCACATAAAACCACACAGGCACCTTCTTGCAACAGGCGCTCTGATATCGCAGTACCAATACCACCGGCACCACCGGTAACCAGTGCCACCTGCCCGGCCAAAGATTTTGGTTTGGGCATTCTTTGTAACTTCGCCTCTTCGAGTAACCAGTATTCGATATCGAAAGCTTCTTGTTCAGGCAAACCACAATACGTCGAAACCGCCGATGCATTTCGCATAACGTTAATGGCGTTGGTATAAAACTCGGCAGAAATTCGCGCGGTGGCTTTATCTTTTGCAAAGCTAAACATCCCAACACCTGGCATCAGAAAAACCACAGGATTAGGATCGCGCATTGCAGGGCTGTCGTCGTGTTTACAGCGCTGATAGTAGGCGCTGTAATCGTTGCGATAATCTTCCAGTAACTGAGGTAATTTTTCTATTAACGCGCTGGTATCAAGCGCGCCGTTTTCATCGCGCTTGGCAGGGTCGAATTCCAGTATTAACGGACGAATTTTGGTGCGTAAAAAATGATCCGGACAACTGGTGCCCAAAGCAGCCAGCGCTGGCATGTTATTAGAACAAACGAATTCAAGCACTCCATCGCTATCGTCGAAATGCCCTACTTTGTTTTCGGTGGAACTGCAATAACCACGAATTTCCGGCATTAACGCCGCGGCAACTTGCGTGCGCTGCTCAGCTGTTAGCGGATTGCAAGCAGCGCCACCAAAAAAGGACTTATCTTGGGTATTTTCGTCGAACCAGATAATCGCTTTATTGATGGTGTTTAACGTGATGTCATAACAGGCCTCTGCCGTATCAGCCCAAGTGAATAATCCATGCCCGCCTAACACAACGCCCTGCGCATTAGGGTTCTCAACACAAAATTGATGCAACCATAAACCCAGTTCATAGCCGGGCCGCTTCCATGGCAGCCAACCAATATCATCGCCATAAATCTCTTGGGTTAATGCTTGACTGTTCTCGGCGGCTGCAATAGCAATAACCGCGTCGGGGTGCATATGATCAACATGCGTTTGCGGTACATAGGCGTGAAGTGGCGTATCAATGGAAGCCGCACGCGAGTTCAGGTTGAATGTGCAATGCGGTAGGTACGCCACCATTTCATCTTCGTATTCAACGCCACGATAAAGTTTTTTGAGTGCTTCGAGTTTGTCTTGATACAACGTAGAGAAACCGTCGAGCTTCATGGTACCCACATCGCCACCCGACCCTTTCACCCAAAGTACGGTGGTGTCCTCGCCGGTTAAAGGGTCTGCGCATTGCACTTTGGCTGAGGTATTCCCGCCACCATAGTTGGTAATGCGTTTGTCGGCGCCAAGTAAGTTTGAGCGATAAAGCAACTTGTGAGGCTCATCCATTTGATTTGCCCGGGCTGAATCCCAGCAGTTTTGCAGTTTCAGCTCGTTTTGGCGCGCAGACATGTCGAATCCCCCAATGATGACTACGTACTAGAATCGGTGTTTAGTCTGTCATTGTCAATCGTTATCAATCATTTTTGATTGGAACTGACATATTTTGATTGACATCTTTGCAATCTGAGGTAATTATGGAATGGAGCTGGGGGTAAACGATGCACGAACTAGAACGCTATCAAATCATTCTTTCGGTAGTTCAGGAGAAACCGGTTGCAACAGTTGCAGAGCTGGTTGAGCTTACCTCTTCCTCTGAAGCCACCGTGCGCCGTGATATTGCAGCCCTGCATTTAGAGAACAAATTGCGCCGCGTAAGAGGCGGAGCCGAAGCGTTGGTTCCTAGCCGCCATGGGGCGCTGGCCGGACGCCCATTCAGTGTTAATCAACAACTGAACACCACGCTTAAAAAAGCTATTGCACGCGAAGCGGTAGAGTTGTGTGCTGACGGCGACGACATCATTATTAATGGTGGTACAACCACCTTCCAGATGGTTCACCTGCTTAACGCCCGACGCATGCAAGTGTTCACCAACTCATTTCCGGTGGCAGAACATTTATTGGCACATTCCAAAAATGAAGTGCTAATTTCCGGCGGCACTATTTACCGTGAACAACAAATTGTTTTAAGCCCTTACGAAAATGATTTCAGTAAAAACTTTTGTGCAAAAAGAATGTTTATTGGCGCTCACAGCGTGGGTTCACTGGGCTTAATGGAAGCCGACCCACTGATTATTCAGTCGGAACGAAAACTCATGGACCAAGCAGACGAACTCGTTGTGCTTGCAGATTCAAGCAAATTTCAAAAACGTTCCAGCATGATCATTTGTCCGTTAGAACGCGTAAACACCTTGATTACCGATGAACATATTAGCGATAGCCATGTAGCCATGTTGGAAGCTGCAGATATTCGCGTTATCGTCGCATCGATCAAGTCAAACCAAGCAACTTCCGATTCACCCGGAGACTAGTATCGTTTAGGAAACTGGCTCTTGCTTTAACAAACCCATACATCACTTGGAGTAGAAAAATGGTAAAAAAAGTAGCAATCCTTGCATCCGTCGCTTTAGCAGCATCACTATTGTCGGCGAACGCATTGGCTGAAAACAAACGTATCGCTATCGTGGTTAAAGCGTTAGGGATCGGATTCTTTGAAGCTGCAGCCAAAGGAGCCGAAGAGGCAGCAGCCGAGTTGGGCGATGTTGATATCATTTATACCGGTCCAACCGACACAACCGCCGAAGGCCAAATAGAAGTGATTAACTCGCTAATAGCGCAAAAGGTCGATGCCATTGCTATCTCGGCTAACGATCAGGATGCACTGGTGCCAGCGCTGAAAAAAGCGATGTCGCGCGGTATTACGGTTATCTCCTGGGATTCAGGCGTGGCACCTGAGGGCCGGCAGATGCATTTAAACCCCTCATCAAATGCGCTCATTGGCAACACGATTATTAAACTGGCCGCTGATCACATGCCAGACGGTGGCGAAGTGGCCGTGCTGTCTGCCAGTGCTACCGCAACAAACCAGAACATTTGGATCGAAGAGATGACCAAAGTCATGGACAACTACCCAGGTGTTACGCTTGTGTCTACTGTGTATGGTGATGACTTATCCGATAAATCCTATCGCGAAGCCGAAGGGCTTATGTCTTCTCATCCGAACCTGAAAGCTATCATCGCACCGACAACTGTAGGTATCGTGGCAGCAGCGCAAGCCGTAACGGACGCTGGCAAGATCGGTGAAATTAACGTAACAGGACTAGCACTACCTTCTGAAATGGCAGGTCATATTGAAAGTGGTGTTTCAAAATCATTCGCTATTTGGAACCCGATCGACTTAGGCTACTCAGCCACCATGATCGCTTATAATTTAGCCACCAAAAAAGCCATGGCAGACGCCAATACATCCATTGATATGGGCCGTATGGGTAGTGTGATGCTGGACGACAACAAAGAAGGCGCAATGTCTGATCCTTTTACTTATGATGCGTCTAACATCGATCAGTTTAAATCGATCTTCTAAACCTGAATAGCCCTGTTTAATGGCTATAAAAGCGATTCTCTCACTCTGCTTGATGCGCACTGCGTTTGCTGATACAAACACTCCGGTAAGCAAACAGCCAAGCAGAGTGAGAGTAAAATTTCAACACAATCGCGCAGGCAACCGCAATCTCTAGCGACTTAAACGCATCGAATGAATGAAACAGCACAACATTCTGATTCTATAAAACCACTGCTCGAACTCAGTGGTATCAGCAAAAACTTCCCCGGTGTTCGTGCTTTGTCGCAAGTGTCACTAGAACTATACCCTGGCCAGGTAACCGCTCTGGTTGGTGAAAATGGAGCGGGTAAATCCACTATCGTTAAAATACTCACCGGCATTTATCAGCCAGACGACGGCCGTATTGATATTAACCAAAAACAAACACGTTTAAGTAGCCCACAAGTGGCATCACAAGTTGGCATCACCGCCATTCATCAGGAAACGGTGATGTTCGACAACTTGTCGGTTGCAGAAAATATTTTTATCGGGCATGCACCTAAAAACATGTGGGGGCTAATTCAAACAAAAAAGATGCATCAAGACGCCAAACAACTGCTTGAGCGTATTGGCGCAAACCTTGACCCAAGCATTGAACTTAAGAATTTGGGCATTGCCAGTAAACACTTGGTGGGCATTGCGCGGGCGTTGTCGGTAAACACGCAAGTGGTCATCATGGATGAACCTACAGCTGCCTTGTCGTACAAGGAAATTGAAGAGCTGTATGTACTGATCGAACGGCTGAAAGCGGAAGGCAAAGCAATTTTGTTTATCAGCCACAAGTTCGACGAAATTTACCGCATTGCTGATCGCTATACTGTGTTCCGCGATGGCGAAATGATCGGCAAGGGATTATTAAATGAGCTGAAAGAGGCTGAACTCGTCAAGATGATGGTTGGTCGCGATGTTACTGGCATATTTCCTCAGCGTACCGGCACATTGGGTGAAACCGTACTGGAAGTAAAACATTATTCGCATCCAACCGAATTCGACGAAATCAGCTTTAGTTTACGACGCGGTGAAATACTGGGGTTTTATGGATTGGTTGGTGCAGGCCGTAGTGAGCTGATGCAATGCCTGTTTGGTATTTCAGAGTCGAGTAATGGCGCGCTTACGCTCGACAATCGAACGCTGCACATAAAAAACCCAACACAAGCCATCGACAATGGCATTGTGTATGTACCAGAAGATCGTGGTGGCCAAGGGGTGGTTACCGGGCTGCCTATTTTTGAAAACATAACCCTGCCCTCTTTAAACAAACTATCGAACCGTGGTTTCTTGTCGTTGGCAAAAGAATTCAGTATTGCCCGGTCTTATTCGGAAAAATTAGAGCTGCGTGCGGCGTCTTTAGATCAGCACGTTGAACTACTCTCTGGCGGCAATCAGCAAAAAGTTGTTATCGCAAAATGGCTGGCAACCCAACCGAAAGTGATTATCCTCGACGAGCCCACCAAGGGTATCGACATTGGGTCCAAAGCAGCAGTGCACGCTTTTATGCGCGAACTGGCAGATGATGGGCTGGCCGTTATTATCGTGTCATCTGAAATTCCAGAGGTGATCGGCATGTCTGATCGCATCATTGTAATGCGTGAAGGTTTAATGGTGGCAGAGTACAGTAAAGCAACTGTGTCACCGGAATTGATCGTTAGGGATGCAGCGGGTATAGCGGAGCATGTTGCATGAATAATTGGCGTCGCTTAATAACCCGCGATGTTGTACTGGGCGTTGCATTGCTGGCTGTTATCGCATTGGTATCTACTCGCGCAGCAGACTTTTCCAGTGTTAAAAACCTGGCTTCCGTGTTTAATGATTCATCTATTTTGATCATACTGGCACTGGGTCAAATGGCGGTTATTCTAACGCGCTGTATTGATCTGTCCATGGCATCCAACTTAGCGCTAGTGGGTATGACGGTGGCCATGCTAAACAGCAACTTCGCCGCTATTCCAATACCCATTCTGGTTATCATCGCAATCATCATGGGTGCAATGCTGGGCTTGGTTAACGGCCTGCTCGTTTGGCAACTGGAAATACCACCTATCGTGGTTACGCTGGGCACCTTAACCATTTTTCGCGGCATCATTTTTCTTATTTCCGATGGCCAATGGATTAATGCGCATGAAATGAGCCCAGCATTCAAGGCCTTTCCTCGCTCATCCATTCTGGGTGTAACGGTTTTATCATGGTCGGCAATTGTGGCTATCATTTTATTTGCCGTATTGCTCACCAGAACGGCCGCAGGTCGTGCGTTTTATGCCATTGGTGGTAATCCGAATGCAGCCGTCTATACCGGCATTAACGTAGGTCGAAGTCGGTGCCTGGCCTTTGTGCTGGCCGGTGCTGTTTCAGGCTTTGCAGGCTATCTATGGGTTGCACGCTATGCGGTCGCTTATGTTGACATAGCAGGCGGCTTTGAATTAGATATCGTTGCTGCTTGCGTTATTGGTGGTGTATCCATTGCAGGTGGGTTAGGCACGGTTGCCGGGGCCACATTAGGTGCGTTGTTTTTGGGCGTAATTAAAAACGCACTGCCAGTAATCAACATTTCACCTTTTTGGCAGCTCGCAATTTCAGGCTCCGCTATATTAATTGCGGTGGGCTTTAACGCACAATCCGAACGCCGCACGGGCCGAATTATTCTTAAAAAAGCAGAGCAATCATCATGAACTCTGAAACACAGTCCGTAAGCGCAGCGTCTCAGTCTTATCCCGATCGTCTCCAGAGCAAACTAAGGCGCGTTTTAGTCAGCTGGGAATTGCTATTGTTATGCGTTGCTGTATTTATTTTTTGGCTCAATACACAAGCGTCACCCTACTTTCTGGACCCGTGGAATCTATCAGATGCCACCTTTAATTTCACTGAAAAAGCGCTGATTGCTTTCGCAATGGCTTTGCTCATTATTTCAGGTGAAATTGATTTATCAGTGGCATCCATAATTGCGTTGAGCTCTACGGCTATGGGCTATGCCGTCAGTATCGGAATGGGAACCACAGAACTGTTAATTATTGGTCCTCTGGTTGGCTTAGCCTGTGGTGCGTTTAATGGTTTATTAGTAACGCGTTTTGGCTTGCCATCCATCGTTGCAACCATTGGAACCATGTCGTTGTTTAGAGGTATTTCTTACATCATTCTAGGCGATAAGGCTTATTCCGGATACCCAAGTGACTTCGCTTTTTTTGGCCAAGGTTACGTTTACTGGGTCATCACATTTGAAGTGGTGCTGTTTGCTGTATTCGCTATTATTTATACCTTGCTCTTACATCGAACAAGCTTTGGTCGCTCTGTTTTTGCCATAGGTAATAATCCAACGGCCGCTTTATTTTCCGGCATACGCGTCAACCGTATAAAGTTTATTCTCTTTTTACTCACCGGATTAATGGCTGGCATCGCTGCTGTTTGTTTAACATCCCGACTCGGCTCTACCCGCCCTTCCATAGCCCTCGGATGGGAACTTGAAATAGTCACTATGGTGGTGTTGGGCGGCGTTAACATTCTTGGTGGGTCGGGCAGCATTCCCGGTGTAGTGCTTGCAGCTTTTATCATGGGTTTAGTCACTTTCGGTTTTGGCCTGCTTAATGTTCCCGGCATTGTTATGTCCATATTCATTGGTTTATTGCTAATTGGTGTTATCGGGTTACCACGGGTATGGACGAAAGGCTTACACTTCTGGAAGAGCATTGTTAGCCGATAAATGAAAACAGACAGCAGCGACAATCAAGCAAGCTATTTAGCCGTTATAGATCTGGGTAAAACCAATGCTAAGGTTGCTATTGTCGATGCCATAAAACTTGCAGAAGTGGAAGTGTGTAAGCTTGCAACGCCATTGTGTGCAGGCCCTCTTTACGCACACATCGATGTCGAGGCAATCTGGCAATTTATCGTAGACTCATTACAGGTATTAAACACACGCTTCCCAATTAAAGCCATTGGGGTAACCACCCACGGAGCAACCGCTTGCCTTCTGGATAAAAAAGGTGTGTTAACACTGCCAATAATGGATTATGAAAATACAGAGCCGGAACAACTTAATGAAGAATACGCAAGCCTTCGGCCGCCGTTTTCTGAAACCGGTTCTCCAAAACTGCCTGTTGGATTAAATATCGGCGCACAGGTTTTTTGGCAAAGCCAAACTTTCCCTGAACAATTTAAACTAACGCAGCATTTACTGATGTATTCGCAATATTGGGTTTATCGTCTGTGCGGTGTTTTAGGCAGTGACGTTACTTCATTAGGTTGCCACACCGATCTGATCAATCCCGAAACACTTGAACTATCATCGTTGGTTAAGTCTCAGGGTTGGGAAAGTCTGTTTCCCGAAGTTTGCTTACCGGGTGCACGCATTGGCACTATCACAACTGAAGTTGCTGCAGCTACGGGTTTATCGATCAACACGGAAATCATGGCCGGTATTCACGACTCTAATGCATCACTGGTACCGTATTTAAAACAACAAAGCACACCGTTTTCAGTGGTTTCTACCGGTACTTGGGTAATCTGCATGAGCATGGGCAACAAACCTGTTACTCTCGATGCTGATCGCGATATGCTAAAAAACATCAATGTATTTTCAAGCCCAGTACCAACGGCACGTTTTATGGGCGGTCGAGAGTACGACTTGTTAAAACCCAATAACCTATCGCTTTTTGCATTATCAGGTAGCACTAATTTTGTATCTGAAACCTGTATTGAAGCAATACAATCGGTCATTGACAAACAGGCAATGTTATTACCTGCGGTTGTAACGGAGTCAGGGCCATTTCAAGGCAAGCAAGCGCAATGGACAATGGACGAAACTTTGCTGTCTAACGATGAACGCGATATTTGTATTGCATTTTATTTAGCACAAATGACAGCGCACTGTTTGCACTTGGTTGACGCAAAAGGCCCCAGCTACGTTGAAGGCCCTTTTGCATTTAATGCGGTTTATCTTCTGATGCTGCGTGTGGCAACCAGCCGTCCACTTTTTGCAAGCCAATCACTGACTGGTACCAGTATTGGCACAGCCATGATGTATACAACATCGACGAACGAAATTAATCATCTTGTGGTTCCAGTGCCCAGTACACTGAGGGATGCACTACGCAACTACACGCAACGGTGGAGAACTTTGGCAGCCTCATTGTAGGTTGTTACCTTAATCGCAAACCCGCAGCTATGTTAATAGTACAGAACCCTAAGCCGAGCCTTTCAAGTGCTCCCGAATGTTGCCAAACTTCGGCGACAGCGTAGCGTCAATATCTCTTATCTCAGCCGAAAGCGCGATAGAATGCGAGGCCATTGCAGGTTCTACAAAACGCTTAACAGCGGCAAATATGCGCTGAATAGCATCTTCTTTGACATCTTGCGGACGCCCGGCACGTAAGCGCACCGATAAGTCGATAAAGCCATGAGCCGAGCTACCATCGGCTATCGCA
>CALDTX010000102.1 GCA_937923565.1 uncultured Granulosicoccaceae bacterium
GCCAGAGGGCACAGAGATGGTGATGCCAGGTGATAATGTAAAGATCACGGTAGAGCTGATCAACCCGATAGCGATGGAAGAAGGTTTGCGTTTTGCTATCCGAGAAGGCGGTCGTACAGTGGGTGCGGGCGTTGTTGCTAAAATCATTGAGTAATTGATATGGCTGCCAGTCAAACTATACGAATTCGCCTGAAAGCTTTCGATCATCGATTGATCGACCGTTCAGCCAAAGAGATCTTAGAAACTGCCAAGCGCACGGGTGCTCGGGTACTGGGTCCTATCCCATTACCGAGCAAAAAAGAGCGTTTCACGATTCTGATTTCTCCACACGTCAATAAAGATGCGCGCGATCAGTACGAGCTGCGCACACACAAACGGTTAATGGATATTGTTGATCCGACCGAAAAAACAGTGGATGCGCTAATGAAGCTTGATTTAGCTGCAGGTGTTGATGTTCAGATCAAGTTGAACTAGATGCAGTCGCTTGTTTAATCGATGAAAAAACCCGCAAATTGCGGGTTTTTTTATGTCTAATTGCCTGTCGAAATAGCGGGTAAGTAGATGATAAATGAGGCATTAGCCTTGTTCCGCCAAGTAACAATGGCGTCGAATTGTAGAAAACCTAAGCAATATTGCTGTAATAGAGGTTTATCAGGGTTAGTTTTCAGGGTTTTGCTAGAACATCGGCATGAAAAAACCATCAATCTAAGTGGTTAAGTGAACATTTAGTTGTTATACTAGTGGGCTACCCAACCCGGCGTGTAGATCTTCCTCGCCGAGTTATGCTTTTTGAAGATCAGTAATTCCTTTATTACACCGGGCTTCGCGGAAGAAAGTAGCCTTTCTATGCGGATCACCGGTGTTTGCGCTTGTAAGTTCAGGCGCTTAAACGGTGGTGGAGAATAAACATGGCTCTTGGTGTTGTTGGCCGAAAGCTCGGCATGACACGTATATTTGACGAATCTGGGGTTTCACAGCCTGTAACGGTCGTCCATGTACAAGATAATCGCATCACCGCGCGCAAGACGGTTGATTCCGATGGTTATGAATCTGTTCAAGTGACTGCAGGCGAGAAAAAAGCCAGCCGTCTTACTAAAGCGGAATCTGGCCACTTTGCGAAAGCTGGTGTTGAAGCAGGTCGTGGTCTTTGGGAGTTTCGTCTCGAAGGTGAAGCGAATGCGGAAGAAATGGTTGTAGGTGGTGTTATCGGCTTAGGTCTGTTTGAAGCAGGTCAGAAAGTGGATGTTACTGGCACCAGTATCGGTAAAGGTTTTGCCGGTGGTGTTAAACGGCACAACTTTCAGATGCAAGATGCAACTCACGGTAACTCTTTGTCTCATAGAGCGCCGGGTTCCATTGGTCAGAACCAAACGCCTGGTCGCGTATTTAAAGGCAAGCGTATGGCAGGACACATGGGTGCAAAGCAACGCACAAGTCAAAACTTGACGGTTATTCGCGTTGATGCAGAGAAAGATGTCATTTTGATACGCGGTGCTGTTCCGGGTCCCGAAGGTGGCGATGTCATCATCAAGCCTGCAATTAAAACTAAAAGAACCAAGAGCTAAGTCCGATGGAACTTAAAACACACAGTGGCGGCACCGTGTCGGTATCAGACGTCGTGTTTGGAGCTGCATATAACGAAGGCCTCGTGCATCAAATCGTTACTGCTTATTTAGCAGGTGCTCGTTCTGGTAACGCGGCGCAGAAAACACGTTCAGAAGTACGTGGCGGTGGCGCTAAGCCATGGCGTCAAAAGGGTACTGGCCGAGCCAGAGCAGGTACGTCGCGCAGTCCAATTTGGGCTGGTGGTGGCGTAACATTCGCTGCTAAGCCTCGCGATTACACGCAAAAAGTTAACCGCAAGATGTACCGCGCAGCGCTTCGCTCAATTTTATCAGCTGCTGCTAACAACAACCGTTTAGTGGTTGTAGATAGCATCGAAGTTGACGAGCCAAAAACCAGCGTGATGAAAGCACGTTTGAACGATCTTGGTGTTAGCAAAGCACTTATATTGATGGATGATGTTACTGAAGCTGTGTTTCTTAGCAGTCGTAACATTCCCAATATTTCGGTTAACGATGTAGAAGGTGTTGATCCGGTTAGTCTGCTTCGTTACCCACAAATTATTGTAACAACGGCTGCACTTAAGCAATTAGAGGAGCGATTTGCATGAACGACCAGCGCCTTTATCAAATATTGCTTGCGCCACACATTTCAGAGAAAACAGCGACAGCTGCTGAAATGCAGGGCCGACATGCCTTCCGAATTGCAACCGATGCTAGCAAACTGGAAGTTCGAAATGCCGTCGAAAAACTATTTAAAGTTGATGTGAAAAGCGTGCAAATCGTTAACGTCAAAGGCAAGACCAAGCGTTTTGGTCAGTCGATGGGTAAGCGATCCGATTGGAAAAAAGCCATCGTAAGATTGGCAGAAGGCCAGGATCTTGACTTCATGAGTATCGAGGGATAAGCAATGGCACTGGTTAAATCCAATCCGACTTCTCCGGGCCGCCGTTTTCAGGTTCGCGTAGTCAATAAAGATCTCTCGAAAGAGGGGCCTTATGAGCCTTTAGTCGAAAGCCTGAGTAAATCTGGCGGTCGTAACAATAAAGGTCGCATCACACAGCGTCATATCGGTGGTGGGCACAAGCGCCGTTACCGTGTTATCGATTTCAAACGCAACAAAGACGGTATTCCGGCTGTTGTTGAGCGTTTGGAATATGATCCAAACCGCACAGCACACATTGCTTTACTTAAATACGCTGATGGTGAGCGCCGCTACATCATTGCCACCAAAGGCCTGGCCGTTGGTGACAAGCTAATGTCTGGCCGTGAAGCACCCATTAAATCAGGTAATTCGTTGCCATTAAACAATGTGCCAGTGGGCAGTACGGTGCATTGCATCGAGCTTAAGCCAGGTGCTGGTGCGCAAATCGCACGTAGTGCAGGCGCTGCAGTTCAGTTGGTAGCCAGAGAAGGTATGTACGCCACATTACGTTTGCGTTCTGGTGAAATGCGTCGGGTTCAAGCCGACTGCAGAGCCACGATTGGTGAAGTTGGCAATGCCGAACACGCCTTGCGTAAGTTAGGTAAAGCAGGTGCTAAACGCTGGCGCGGTGTTAGACCAACCGTACGTGGTGTTGCAATGAATCCGGTTGATCACCCACATGGTGGTGGTGAAGGGCGCACATCAGGTGGTCGTCATCCAGTGAGTCCTTGGGGTACGCCAACCAAAGGTTACAAGACACGTTCGAACAAGCGCACAGACAATATGATTGTCCGTCGACGAACCAAGAAATAGAGTTGAGGTAGAGCCGTGCCGCGTTCATTAAGAAAAGGCCCATTTGTTGACCATCATTTGGTTAAGAAGGTCGACGAAGCAAAAGCAACGAACAGCAAGCGTCCAATTAAGACTTGGTCACGCCGTTCAATGATTTTGCCCGATATGGTTGGTTTGACCATAGCCGTGCACAACGGTCGCCAGCATGTACCTGTGTTGGTTTCGGAGAATATGGTTGGGCACAAACTCGGTGAGTTTGCCGCTACTCGTACTTACAAAGGCCACGTTGCCGACAAGAAATCGAGATAATCATGCAAGTTGAATCTACTTTAAAACACGCTCGAATCTCAGCGCAGAAAGTTCGCCTTGTTGCCGATCAAATTCGCGGGCTGCCCGTTGAAGGTGCTCTTGAGGTACTCACTTTCAGTGAGAAAAAAGCAGGAGCAATCATGAAGCGGCTTGTAGATAGCGCTATTGCTAATGCAGAACACAACGAAGGTGCTGACATCGACGAGCTGAAGGTTTCAGCTGTTCAGGTTAATGAAGGGCCAACTATGAAACGATTGCGTGCTCGAGCCAAAGGCCGTGCAAACCGCATCCTTAAGCGCACCAGTCACATCACTGTGACGGTTTCGGACCGCTAGGAGCAGAACGGTAATGGGTCAAAAAGTACATCCAATTGGTATCAGACTGGGCATCTCTCAGGACTGGAATTCAACCTGGTACGCTGGTTCAGAAGATTATGCAAATTATCTGAACGACGATATCAAAGTGCGTGAATACCTGAAAAAGGAATT
>CALDTX010000103.1 GCA_937923565.1 uncultured Granulosicoccaceae bacterium
GCTTTGATTCACTTTTGGAAATGTGAATTCGCTATTGGATGCTACAGTGGCTGCGCCAGCGGGTGTATCTACACTACCGCTATCACCACAAGCGCTCACTAAACTAACTGCAACCGTAATACTCAGCACATGCAAGGCCGTTCTTAAATTTCTTTTATTCATAACAATGTCTCTACTGTATCTTGATGTTCTCAGCAGCCGGAGTCGGCTGCTTGAGAGCACCTATTGAATGAAGGCTTACTTTGCCGAAAGTGTAAAAGGTGCAACCGGTAACCACACATCTTCCATCAAGAGGGTTTTGCCATCGGTTTTACCGGCGCGTGCTTTAAACTTGTAGTGCGTAACAGATAGACTATTGATCGCATGTGAAGCCAAGCTGGACACTTCGCCATCGTCAATAATGGTGTTACTGTTGGTATCGCGCCAAACAGCCAATGTGCTTAATTCATCACCGGTTAACTGAGCGTCGTCGTTTTTATCAAGCAGGGCAAGCTTTTCATATCCATCGGCGTATACACCTTCCAGATTACCAAAAAGTGCATTTCCATCAATTTTTCCAGACGCCTGTTTATTGATTAAAATGCCATCGGTTGGTGCGAACCAGGCAACCAAGTGCTCTGTAATGCCATTGCCAGAAAGATCGACGTTGAAATCGCCCGCTATTTGACTAATATTGCCGTCGTTATTAAGGTCTAGCGCAATGGGGGATACATAGTGACGTATACATTCAGTAAGTGCAGACTCTAACCCGTTGTCAACTGCCGACATATAATAGATAGAGACTTGGTCGTAACCGAATCTGGTGCCGTTCCACTCGATTTCCCAATTGCCAACAAAGTCTACTGCCCATTTATTGGTTGTCGCACCTTGGTAGAACTTATGTGTATAGTCATCCGAGCTCAAAGTAATAATCAGGGCTTGATCCCGATCATACAGGTTGTACTGAGGTGCAAAACCGTTTTCTTCTGGGTGGAATACATCCACTCCACCGATAGTGGTTGACCCACCTGTTTCAACGCGGCAGTGTGGTGCTTCGGGTGCAGCTGCTGCTATTGGCGGTACAGGTTTCGTCAAAGTGATTTCAACTTCTGCCGTATCGTAAGAGCCGCAAGCGCCGCGTAAACCGTATTCAAGTTTAAATGTGCCGGCATCTGTGGTGTTGCTGACTTGAAGTTGTTGTGATTGCCCGTCGAAGCTCACTTCGCCGGGTACGTTATGACCTAACAACGTCACCTCCAACGCTGTAGCGTTACAAGGTGCATCATTAGCAAGAATATCAATTGAAAAATCCACGCCGTATTCACTGCTTGCAGAATCGTTTTTAGCCACTGTTGGGTCTAGTGCAACCGGTGAGCGAACAAAGCCAGCATTCAGGTAACGTACGGTACAAACAGCATCGCTGTCAGTATTACCATCAGAAGGTAAATGGAAAACCGATGATTGACCTTCAGGTGTCACAATGCTGCCGCCTTCTACTAGTGAAGCAGACCGGGTTGTGAACGTGTGGCCATCTGGCTTGGTAAATTGCAGTTGGTATTCACCTTGTGCAATTTCTGTGAATGCAAAATCACCTTTATTGTCGCTTTCTTCATTGGCCACCACACTACCTGTGCTTATATCAATTAGTGATACAGGTACATTTGCCAAGTTTGAATCACCGGAGTCGTATGTTCCGTTCTCGTTTAAGTCCAACCAAGTAACACCGCAAGCAACGAAATCTGCTGGTGGTACAACTGGTGGAATAGCAACATAAGCAACATCAATGTTTGCAACATCAGCTACGGCGTCTGTTAAACAAATATCTGCGCTGACACCGTTTGCTGAGGCGTCGTTGTCGCCACCAACTGTGCCTAACTGAAGAGTTGCATCCGCCGATTTAAATTCTATGGTGTAGCACTGATCAACATCTAGATTTCCAAAGTAGTAACTGCCATCGGCTTTGGTGGTAGTTAGGTCGATCGTATTGCCATTCGATTGCAGAGCTACATTAGTTCCACTTATTCTTCGCTCGGCTGATTCCAACAAAGAATCTTCATTCGCATCAAACCAACTGATTCCACTAATAGACCCCTCTGTTGGTTCAGGTGTGGGTGTCGCATCCACCAAAACGCAATCCTGGAAGCCTGACCCTGGTTCACCGTATATTCCTACCGCGGCACTGGCTGTACCTGCTGGAGCTTGCAGTGTTACAGAGTAGGCACCTGATTCATGACCGTTAATTTCTGTGGTTTCAGAAGCTAATGTGACATCGGCGGCATCAAGAAAAGCCAAGGTAATACTTGAATATTTAAATGCGCTAACACCGCAAGTCATCTTGTAGGTGATGCCCGCAGTTGCTTCGGTTTGTCGGTAGGCACATCCGCTAACGTTTAGGTTAGTTACATCGATGCCCACAGCATCAGTGTCACACTGTTGCCATGGCGTGGTTGTTTTTGATTGCGTCAGCAGGTTATCGTCAATTAATGCATATGAAGAATTTGCGCTAATGACGAACAGGCTGGCAGTGATATAACGAATAGCGTTTAGCTGGCTAACGGTTTTTTTCATTATCCTGTTCCGGGAATCTAGTCGTGGAAGGCGCCCCGAGGTGAATACAGGACGATGTTCAGCTAATGAATGAGGCGATTTTCATGCCAGAAAAAGGTGATTTAACGGCGAGTCCGGCGCTTGAACAGGAATATCAGGTAGGTATAGGCTAGTAAAATTAAAACTAATGTTAAATCCAATTTACCAATGCCGGATTTTCCAATAGTTACATCGGTATTTGTGGCTGCTGACTCCACTTCGTTGGATGGCGCTGTGCTGTCATCATTGGTGAAAGCCGCACTGGCAAGTGTGTAGTCGTCTGCGTTGCCGCTGTGTCCCGGTGTGGTTGATGAAAAATTACGGGCTTGCATGACGAATCCGTCCCAGTGTGAGTGCATATTGACACGGTCTTCATTGCGTGGAACGTGATGGAAAGATACTCGATGCCACACCACGATGTCTTCATTTAGAAGACTTTCATCGTCGACAAACTGCAACAGGTTTTCTTTGCAGTCTGGGTTGTACAAAGCGTTTTGTGTCACAAAGCGCTCACACGATTTTTGCTGAGTGACAAAGAAATCGAATTCGGTAAAAGGTTCTACTAATCGCCGGTCCAATTTATGGCCGTAGTTAATTGGCTCAATTAAGTAACCCGGAGCGAGCATCGGGTCGGTTTGGTCTGCGCTGATAATCCATGATCGATGTGAATCCGGCGCTACTGCTCGGGCTGTTTCAGTCGTGAAGCTTTGTACAGAGCGCGCAGTTCGGCCACTTTCATCGGTTGAATAATTAACCTCACTCACCGTATCATCGTTGGCGTTTGAACCTAAGTCAAAATCTATTCGCCAATAATAATTGTGTGTGTGTGATAACCAGATTTTGTCTGGGCTGCCGCTAAGTTCACGGCCGTACTGTGTTGCATCGTCATGATCTGCCGAATGGCTGTGCGTCGTGTCATCATTGTGATTAAGGTCGGCGCTTCGTTGTAAAGCACCTGCTGCACCTACACTCGGTTGTACTGAACCATCAGCGAAGAATTTCCACGTGATCAAATAGGCATAGGAGCCTACTTGAGAAACAGAGAACAAGCTCAAACTTTGTGATGCTCGATGTTCATTGGCTGTGTGGTAGCTGTCGTTACCCGCAGATAAGCTTTTGCATAAACCCTGTTTGCTGGCAATTTCAATTAATTCACCGTTTGGGCAATCGAGTTCATCGAGTGGGCTGATGTACCCAGCGCCTAAGCCAAATTGCGTCACGTCGTAGTAGGTAACGTTGCTATCGTCGTAGGCAACGTGTAGCTGCGATAATCGCAAGCTGCCAAAAACCTTGTAGGTATTACCTTCAGGTGTACTGTATTGCGCTTCGCTCAACACTAAATTTTCGCGTTGCTTGGACTCCCAGCACATTGCCCATTGCGCACCATTATCGAAGGTCTGGTTAATTTGCAGGGATGCGGGGCAGCTTAATTCGGCGGCGGCATGCGCAGTGAAGGGTGTCGTTGTACCGCTGAGAAAGCTAAGCCAGCACAAGCAGCCTAGGAAGCTGATGTTCCTGTTAAGGAACTTGATCTTCATTGCTCAGGCTCCGGTGAAAAAGTGGTGTAAGGCGACCAGTCAAACGGAATAATTTTGATGCTGGCTGTCATGGTACGCATAGCGGGGTAGTCTTCACGACTGGGTGTGTAGCGATGTGTCGAGTTTACCCACAAAACAGGCGATTGCAGTGGCTCGTTGTTAACGAAACTGTCCAGAGAATTCGCGCATTCAGGTTGAGCTTGTGCGTTGTTGGATGCAAATTGCTCACATGGCTTTTCGTTTGTAAACGAAACGGTGTAGTTAGGCCATTGTCTGTTTGCACTGTTGAAGTTGAAGCCGCTACTTTGCGGGTCAAGGTAATAGCCTATTTTTGTAACGTTGTCGTTACCGGCGCTAACGTCTGCATCGCTGATCAGCCAACCTCTGAAATTTTCTGGTGAATGGATTCGATGGGTTTCTGTTGTAATAGCTGTTTTTTGCATAGGGCGCTTTACAACATCGGTATTCACAGCCGGGAATTCTATTTCCGACACAAGGTCGTTATTGCTTGTTGCGTCAATAGCAAAAGCTAAGCGCCAACTGGCGTTAATGGATGCACTCGCCGCATACAAGTTGTTTTCGTTTACCTTAATGCCATAACGCGCGTCACGGGTGTAGCGATTAACAATGCCACCGATTATTAAGGTAGGTGTAATTTCTCCATCTTCGCTGAACCGCCACAGTTGCTGCAAGCTTTGATCATTGATGATGGACCAACTATGCAGGCTTAACTCGTTACGACGAATAGATTGCGTATTCCTGACACGCGTTAGGTTGTTTAGGTCTTGCTGTCGCTTACAGATTTGCTGACCTTGCGTGTTTTGCAATAGCTCGCCATCACCGCAGTCAGAAGCTTGAAATGCTTTAACGTTGTTACCGCCTAAGCCAGGGGAGGGCAATAAATGGCTGGGTTGTGTATCAGCATCGTAGTGAATGAGGACTTGCGCAACAGAGGCCGATCTTAATACGGTTCTAAGCGGTTGGTTCGGTGCTTGATAAGCAACGTGGTGAACCGTTAATCCGGCTCCCTCATCCACAGACCAACAAAGCGACCACTTTGCACCGGAATCAAAATTATGTTCTAACGGTTCGCCTCGAGTACATGATTGCGCCTGCGCGGTTTGGCTCAGTGCAAACAGTAGGGCGCAACAACCCAATAGGAGCAGGCGCATATTGTAAATGTTCATTGGAGACGGTACTTCACTGTGACGCAAAATGCCCCAAATACAGGGTTGAATCCATCAGGTTAATCACAGGTTCAGTGCTTAAGCTAAAGTTATCCTTGGTAAAGATAGACACTATTGCACAGCGATTGCGACTACAAGCCTCTGAAAGTGGCGAATTGTTTGTTAGTGGCTGCCAAACCGCTACCTTCATTTGTAATTCAGTTGTGCTCAATAACGGGCGATTGTGATGTCGCCTGTATTCTGCCTGCAGTGCTTGTTGTAATGGTGCATTGCTGTACAGCAGCGTTTTGGCAAACGCGATTTCATTCTCCGTGAGTGGTAAAAAAGGCTGCGCTATGGCTTTGGTTTGTAGTAGCTCACCGGATTCTGCGTCGCGTTCCTGCAGAGAGCTTAGGCCTGTTCGATAGTCGAATAGGAACACCTGTGCGATACGTTTTTGTGCCGTAGCTGATTTAAATTCCTTGAGTTCAATCAGCACGATTTCCAAACCCAGGCTGTGTTGATTGGGAAGGCTTCTTGGTTGTGGTTCTTGGCTGGCAATGATATTCCATTGTTGCTGGGTGGCAGCTTCTACTGTGTTGATCTCGAGCGTTGAAAGTGGGGCCTGCCATTGTCCGTAAGCCTGACTCAGGTAAAACGCCAGAATCAATAACGCGCCGAAGCTGCTCCACCGAATGCTGACATGCAGAACGGTATAACGCTCACAGCGATTTGCTGACAGCGTTGGGTTTTGTTGAAACACAGCAACTGATTGCATGGTTGGGGTTGTCATTACCGGTTAGGGCGAAAAATTATTGAAATTGATTTGAGTATAGTGGGCTTGCTGCGTTTAGCAGTAATGCAGACTAATTGCTGATGCAGGGGCCGGTGGATGAGCCAACGGTGAGCCTGCACTCCAGTAATCTTTGTTCTGGGCCTGCATCTGGGTTTTTGATAATTTTCAACAGCATGTCTGCTGCTTGTAACCCGGCGTCCCTCACCGAGGAGCGGGTTGCCGTGAACTGAGGGACGGTTTCGGAGTTTTGAAAGTAGGAAAGTTCGTCGTCGTGAATAATGACCGACACCTCTTTGCCCATTTGCAAGCCAGCCTCGTGGATTGCGCGTCTAGCCCCTAATGCGATGACATAAGAAGACAGCAATAATCCGCTCGGTCGGACTTTTTCAGGTGCAGACAACAGCGATTTAGTGACTCGGTAACCGTATTCTTCTGTCATGGGCTCGGAGAATTGAAAGTCCGGGTTTATGGCGGTTTTTGTGCTCTGCATTGCAGACTTGAATCCCATGCGTCTACGTTGTGCAAAATGGTGTTGTTCTTCTCCGTTAAGAAAGGCAATGCGCTGATGGCCCAAGTCCAGTAGTAGTTGGGTCGCCTGTTCAAACGCCGATTTGTTATTAACATCGATCCACGAATAGTTTTTGTCCTCATCGCTGATACGACCATGAAGGACAAATGGTAAACCGATTTCTTGCAGTAAATTTACGCGCGGATCCTGGTTGATGGGGGAGTGAACAATCACGCCGTCCATAGAGCCTTTCGATGCGATATTGCGGTAAGCCTGGTTGGTGGTGCCTTCAGGGACCATAGATAACATCAGTTGATAGCCATTTTCGCTGTAGGTTTGGCTGGCCCCAACAATAAACTCGCTGAATATTGGGTTAACGATGTCGTTCTTTGCGTCAAGTGGCAGGATGTGCCCAATAACCATGGATCGACCCGTTGCTAGGCTCATCGCTTTGGCGTTAGGCCTGTAATTATTCTGAATGGCCGCCTTCTTTACACGGCGGCGCGTAACCTCGCTGACTTCCGGGTAATCGTTCAAAGCACGGCTAACGGTTGTTGGCGAAAGGCCTAAATTTTCAGCAAGTTGTTTAAGATTCATAATGCGCTGAACTAACCAAAGGGCTTCGAATAAATAGCGATTATTGCGTGTTTGCAACGCAATTTAGCATAATTTGCTGATGCAAATAAACTGAAAAATTGCTTAAATTGCCTGAAAATATCGAATATACGCTTGACACATTAAGTTAGCATGCTGATAATTCGCTAACCAATGCGCTTTGGATGATTTGGGCAAAATTGGCCGAAAGTACATTCATAATTTCAATTATTTTCAACGTTGGAGAAGGTATGAGATCCAAATTAAAACAATCACTATTAGCAGCAGCAATCGCTGCTGGTATGGCAGCCCCGGCAGCCTTTGCCGCTGGAGAAATGCCCTTTCCACCGGGAGAAGGCGACTTTAACTGGGCTAGTTATGAAGCTCTTAAAGAAATGAACTTGGCGGGTGAGCAGGTCACTGTATTCGGTCCATGGCTTGGGCCAGACCAAGAGTTGGTCGAAAGCGTTTTGGCTTACTTTGCAGAAGCCACAGGTGCCGACGTTAAATATTCAGGTTCTGATAGCTTTGAGCAGCAAATTATCATCGACGCTGAAGCTGGTTCTGCGCCGAACGTTGCGGTTTTCCCACAACCAGGCTTAGCTGCCGATTTAGCCGGTCGTGGCTTTCTGTCTCCATTGGGCGATGAAACTGCCGAGTGGGTTAAAGAAAACTATGCAGCCGGGCAGTCTTGGGTCGACTTAGGCACCTATAAAGATGCCGACGGCAAAGACAACCTTTATGGCTTTTTCTTTAAAGTCGATGTGAAGTCGCTCGTTTGGTATGTGCCCGAAAACTTTGAAGATGCGGGTTACGAAATTCCAACCACTATGGAAGAGCTTAAAGCGCTAACTGATCAAATCGTTGCAGATGGCGGCACGCCTTGGTGTATTGGTTTGGGTTCAGGTGGTGCAACAGGTTGGCCAGCAACTGACTGGGTTGAAGACATGATGTTGCGTACGCAAAGCACCGACGTCTACGACCAATGGGTATCAAACGAAATTCCGTTTAACGACG
This sequence comes from uncultured Granulosicoccaceae bacterium, assembly GCA_937923565.1. Lineage (GTDB taxonomy): Bacteria > Pseudomonadota > Gammaproteobacteria > Granulosicoccales > Granulosicoccaceae > Granulosicoccus. Next base: position 8,185 of record CALDTX010000103.1, read on the forward strand.
AGCGTGTTGTTGCGGCCATCGAAGAGTTCGGTGCGTTTGCACGTAACGATGACTATGTGGCTGGTGGCGCTGGCGTTGTTGCTTCTACTGATTTTCGTGATAGCCCAAAAGGCATGTTTTCATCGCCTGCACAGTGCTATATGCATCGTCAAGCATCGTTCATTCCCGCGTTTTTTCCTGAAGGCACAGAAGTGGGTACCGATGCAGATTTCTTTTACTTCCCAGCTTATGAAGGTAAAGACTTAGGTGCGCCTGTTCTAGGTGCGGGTACTTTGTTTGCGATCACAAACCCAAGCAAAGGTGCTTCTGCCTTAATCGAATTCCTAAAGT
>CALDTX010000104.1 GCA_937923565.1 uncultured Granulosicoccaceae bacterium
TCTGTGGCAGCTGATTCCAATCCAGCGGCGATAACATCAACAGTGAACTGATCTGTTGAACTTTGATCAGCCATCGATGATGTGCAGATCGCGTGGTAACTGCGAGAATATTTCGGGGCCGTCTTTATTTAATATAACGATATCTTCAAGGCGTAAGCCAAACTGATTGGGCAAGTAGATACCTGGTTCGATAGAAAAGACCATGCCTTCATCGAGTACCGTTTGCGATGAAGATGTGATGTATGGTGTTTCATGGATTTCAACACCCATGCCGTGTCCGGTTCTATGAACAAACTTGTCGCCATAGCCAGCGTCGCTAATGACTGTGCGCGCAGCGTCATCAACCACATGGGCTTTAACGCCGGGCTTTGCTGCACCGAGTGCTGCTTGTACAGCGGCTTCTACGATTTCATGAATTTTATGGTAGTCGGAAGAGGCCGGACCCATTGAAGCCATGCGGGTAATATCGCTTGAATAGCCATCTACACCGCCGCCAATATCCATCACGACAACGTCGCCGTGTTGTAGTTTTGTGTTGCCGGTATGGTGATGAGGAAAGGCACCATTTGCGCCTGCGCCAATAATAGTAAATAAAGGTGCAACGCCTTGCGCTTTAAACGAGTCCCGTACAATCATTGCAACTTCAGTTTCGCTCATGCCCACACGCATCTGCGCCCATGCCGCTTGCATAGCAGTATCTGCGCTTAAAGCATTTCGTTTTAGTGTTTCATACTCAGCGTCGTCTTTACGCATGCGTAATGCACCGATAGTGGAAGCGGTGAACTGGCGTTTAGCACCTGGCAAAGCTTCTTCTACCAAAGCAGCAAAGTCGGCGCGCATGCTTTCATCCAACACAACGTTCAGGGCGCTTTTTGCGTCAGCGGTAATCAGTAGCTCATTAAAAGCGTTTAAAGGACCTTCGGCGTCGTTCCAGGTATGAAACGGTAAATCTGTTTGTTGTCGAGCACTTTCAGCCTCTAATGAGGGCATCAAAAAACCGGCGTAATTTTCTGTAACACATAAGAGTAGTGGCCGTTCATCGGCATGTGGTCGGACATCCGTTAACCACGCTAAATGCGCACCAGGACCCAAGGCCATTAGGTCAACGCCTTCAGTGCGCATGGAATCGCGTAACAAAGTCAGTCGGTTCATGTTGAATCCTTATATATTGTTGCTGTTAACGACTACAAACCATGTACTTCGCGAGCTCGCTCCGCACTGATAAAACCGTTTTTAATGTCTAAACGCACCGCTTCGGGGTCGCGTTTTTTGGGGTCACCGTAGCCTGCGCCTGTTGACGTAATCACATGTATAACGTCGTCTGTTGTTAGGCTTAAGCCAGAAACAAACGCGTATTGCTCATGTGTACCATCGGCTTTAGTTACCTCAATAAAATTTCCAGAGCCTTCTTCCGCACCTTGCAAAGGCCAGGGTTTGACTTTAGAACGCGTATAGCCGGCCGTTAAAAAACCGTTTTCGGTACGAATTCGATAGTCAAGAAGCAGTCCACGGCCACCATTGTATTGCCCTTCACCGCCGGGTGCAGTGTTTAATTCCATTCGGTCAACATAAAGCCCATTTCGGGCTTCTGATATTTCAGCCGGTGTGTTGTAGGTTTCGCCATGGAACCCAGAGAAGATACACGGATTGCCATCGCGTCCTTCCCAAGCACCCCAACCACCAATTTGTGGTTCAATAATGGTGTACTGGCGACCGGTATCAGGGTGTATTCCTCCAACAAAAGTACCGCAAATAGAACTGAAATGGCCTGCGGGTAATTTGTTGGGTATATGAGGTGCTAAACATCGCCAGATAAGATCGTACACACGAACTTCTGTTTCAAAGTAAAACCCAATAGCAGCTGGTTCACGTGCATGGAATACTGAGCCTTCACGCGTGAGTACTTTCATTGGGCGAAATGAGCCGTCGTTTGCGGGCGTATCGGGGTTAACTAAAGATTTGAATAACATCTGCGCGCAAATAATGGTGCCATCGCGGCTGGTGTTGGTGGGGCCGGCATCTTCATCCGGATTGTCAGTGAGGTCTACAATAAATGCTTCGTTGTTGATGGTTATTTTTACATTATAAACGCGACCATCGTCTTGGGCTTCAGAGAGTTCGAAGCTGCCTTTGGGTAAATCAGCCAATGCAGCTATTGCTGATCTTTCGCCAAAGTCCATAAAACTTTCCATGGCAATTTGAAAGGTTTGTACGCTGTATTTATTAGCCAAGCCTTGCAGGCGTTGTGCACCAATGCGAACCGAAGCAATGGCTGCCCAAACATCACCGAGTAAGAAATCGGGCATGCGGCTATTGCAGGTCATGATGTCCATCACGGATTGATCAGTAACGCCTTCCCGAATTAGTTTTACTGCCGGAAGTCGCAACCCCTCCTGAAAAATCTCGGTTGCTTCTCCGGATAACGAACCTGGTGCCATGCCACCAACATCGGAGTTATGGGCAATATTAGCTGTCCATGCGATCAGTTCATTGTTAACAAACACGGGCATAACGAGCACAAGATCGTTCAGGTGAGTTACACCGCCATGCCAGGGGTCGTTGGTAATAAAAACATCGTTTGGTTTTATATCGTTGTCGAATTTATCAATAATAAATTGCACGCTCTTATCCAGTACACCAATGAACGCCGGTATGCCAGCACCGGAAGAGGCAATGCGGCCTCGCGCATCGGTTATTCCCGTGCCCATATCGAGCACTTCGTAAATTATTGAAGACATCGCCGTTTTGCGCATTGCAGCGAACATTTCATCGGCTGTGGCTTGTATGGAGTTTTGTATAATTTCAAGCGTAATAGGGTCGTCACTCATGATTGATTCTCCAGCTCTATATGAACATTGCGATAAGCGTCTATGGATACGCGATTTCCGGGGTGTATCACCACCGTTGAGCCATCGTCTTCGATAATAGCTGGTCCCTTAAACAACATACCCGGCTTGAGTTCGTCGCCGTTGTAGATATCTGCTTGATGTTTGCCCTCCAGTGCATAGTCCACATTGCGCGTACCTTTTATGGCAACGCTTGCATCGGTATCACCCAGTGGTACCGGCATCATTTTTAGCTTGCCGATTTCGGCTCTGGCAACCAAATGGATGCCCACCATTTCAACAGGCGCATCGAGTCGGTAGGTGTACTCGCGTTCATACGCTGCTCGGAATTGCTCAGCGATTACGCTAAGTGTTGCATCGTTAACAGTGCCTTCCAACAAAACTTCTGTTGTGTGTTCCTGATTTTGATAACGGAATTTGCCGTAACGTAAAAAACTGAGTTTAGAGGTGTCTACACCTTCTTCTGCGAAGGTGTTATTCGCCTTTGATTCCGCCTCAGCAAAAACTGCTTCAATTTTAGCACCAGCCCCTTCTTCAAGATCGGCAAGGTGTGTAACGAAATAGTCGCGACGTAAGTCAGACATCATCATGCCCCAAGCTGAGAATACTGATGCAGCGGCAGGTACAACCACTTTTCTAACTTGCAATTCCTGACCAAGCGCAACGGCGTGCATCGCACCACCGCCGCCAAAAGCGAGCAGAGTAAAGTCGCGCGTATCGTGGCCTCTGTTTAATGAAATAAGTTTCAGTGCATTAACCATGTTGTTATTGGCAATACGCACAATGCCTTGTGCAGCCTCATCGGTTGACACGCCAAGTTTATTACCGACAATGTTTAATGCTGATTCAGCAGCGCTCATGTCGGCCTGAATTTCACCGCCGCAGAAATAGTCTTTGTTGATTCTTCCAAGCCAGAGGTTGGCATCGGTTGTGGTTGCATCAACACCACCTTTACCGTATGCGGCAGGCCCGGGTAGTGCACCGGCTGAACGTGGGCCTACATGCAGTTTTTTAAATTCGTCCACCCAGGCTATAGAGCCTCCGCCGTTACCGATTTCTACAAGATCAACAACCGGTACCATAATCGGGTAACCCGCCGATTTTCGTGAGCGTTCGATCCAGTAGTCGGTCATGATGCGTACTTCACCACCTTCAATTAAAGAGCATTTAGCTGTTGTGCCGCCAATATCGAGTGCGAGTATATTGGGCTCGTTGATCAGTTTGCCAAGTTCTGCAGCACCCCAGAAACCTGATGCCGGGCCACTTTCTACCATGGTGATCGGCACTTCGGAGGTGGCCGCTAAGCTATCAACGCCGCAATTAGACTGCATGATATAAGGGCTATTAACTAAACCCTGAGATAACAAACTCTCATTAAGTTTGCCGAGATAACGCGCAGCTACCGGTTGTACATAAGCGGATAAAACAGCGGTGTTTGAACGTTCGTATTCTCGCCACTCGCGTGTAATCTGATGAGAGGCAACCACGGACACTTCAGGCCACAGTTTTTTCACAGCATGAAGTAGTGCCTCTTCGTGTGCAGTGTTTGCGTAGGAATGCAGAAACGAAATAGCAACCGCTTGCACACCTTCTTGGCGAAAATTGTCCAAAATTTTCGGTAGTGCTGTGGTGTCGAGCGGTGTACGTTCTTCGCCTTTGTAGGTCATGCGACCTGGCAATTCAGCGCGTAAATAGCGTGGAACGAATGGCGTTGGTTTTTCATAGTGTAAATTGAAAAAGTCTGGTCGGTTGCCACGTGCTATTTCTAAGGTGTCGCGAAAGCCTTCTGTGGTAATTAGCCCAACGGTGACACCTTTGCGCTCGGTCAGTGCATTAATAACAACAGTTGTGCCATGCACCATAAAATCGACGTCGGCCGGTTTTATGCCACCTTTGGTTAAAACATTAAGAACACCTTTATCAAAATCGGGTGGAGTGGTGTCTGTTTTGGCTGTGGTTATTTTTATGCCATCAGGCGAGCTTTCGATGGCAACTAAGTCGGTAAAGGTGCCTCCCACATCAGTGGCGACGCGACGAGTAGATTCACTCATGTTTCTGGCTCCGTTTAATGTAGGCGTCCAGTAAAAATGCCAGAGCGCCCGACTGTTTTAAAGTTTCTGCAGCTTGCACACGTTCTGGTGAGAAATGACCGGCTTCGTGTAAGCAATTCAAAGTACCTATAACCGTACCGTTAACCACGATCGGTAAGTTCAGGCAGCTTTCACAACCTAGCGCCTGAATTTTTTCGTAGTCGGGGAATACTGCTGCTATTTCTTCGATACTATTGGCAACGAAGGTTTTATGGTTAATTTGAACTAACGTTGTCCATGCATCTTGTTGTATCGGTTTTTCACCACTCACGGGATAAGCTTCTGGCTGGTTCGAATAATTTCGGCGAGCCACACCTCGCACATAATCGATTTCCATTAATGTGAAAAGTTTAATACCAATGGTTTGATCAACCAGCTTTTCAAGTGCTTTAAACACAGCGTCGGGTTGATTAGTGGCAGCTAATGCTTTTGTAAAATCTATCATGAAGCGATTTTCGCCAGTTTGTTTCGTAGCGCCAGTTCGGCGGCATCGACGACGGGAACGGCACCAATTAGCTGGCGAGTATAGGTGGATTGAGGCTTCGAAAATATGTCTGAGGTTGTAGCTAGTTCCAGCAACTGCCCTGATTGAAATACAGCAACACGATCAGCAACGTTCCGAACAACCGCTAAATCGTGCGTTATAAAAATATAGGTGAGATTGTGCTGTTCTCTTAACGTATTGAGTAAACGCAAAACGCGCGCTTGCACTAAAACATCCAAAGCCGAGGTGGGTTCATCGAGCACCAGCAAGCGAGGTGTGCAGGCTAAAGCTCTGGCAATACCAACACGCTGTCGTTGTCCCCCAGAAAGAGCAGCCGGTGCTCGTTTACGCAAATTGGGATCAAGGCCCACAGCCTCCAGCGCATCTTCAACAAGCTGCCATCGTTCTGATTTCTGGCCAATTTGGTAGGTGTCTAAGCCCAAGCGAACCGACGCGCCGACCGATCGTTTTGGGTTTAATGCAGACATCGGATTTTGTTGCACCAGTTGAATAGCACGACGCTGTTCTGCTGTGCGTTTACTGCTTAGTGGCTGGTTGTTGAAATGAATATGACCCTTACTGGATTGCAGAATGCCAAGAATCATATTGGCCAGCGTTGTTTTGCCTGAACCACTTTCACCAACAATAGCTAAACATTCACCTTCTTTCACATCAAGGGAAACATCGCTAACGGCCGCAACGTTACCTGAAGAAGTGAAGAACGTTTTTGAAACATGTTTGAGTGATAACAGACTCATGTGACATCCGAGTGTGTAATTCTGGGTGCCAAGAATGCATCGCTGACTTCAGGCACCTTGGCTAAACCTGTACCGACGATTCTGGGCACAGCGTTCATCAGTGCTTGCGTGTAAGCGTGTTTTGGGTTTGCAAACAGGGCAGATGTTGGTCCGTCTTCAACGATTCGACCTTGGTAAATCACGTAAACCCGGTCGGCAAATTCTCTAACAACGCCCAGATTGTGAGAGATTAACAAAACTGCAGTTTGATAGTCGTTGACCAGTTCTCGCATGAGGGTTAGTGTTTGGGCTTGTACTGATACATCTAATGCAGTTCCGGGCTCGTCTGCAAGCAGTAGTTTTGGACGATTTGCTAATGCCATGGCAATCATGACGCGTTGGTTCATTCCACCTGAGAGTTGGAAAGGGTAAGCGTTAAGCACACGCTGAGCATCTGGAATAGCAACATCATTGAGCATACGGGTTGCTTGTTCATCACAGATTGCTTGTGCCAGTTTGTTGTTGCGTCGCCTTAATACTTCAGTGAACTGTTGGCCAATGGTAATTACCGGATTTAAAGACGATGTAGGGTCTTGAAATATCATTGACATGGCTGTGCCGCGTAGCTTTGCACAGTCTTTTGGTTTCATTGTGTTGATATCCCTACCATCGAAATAGACTTCGCCACTTATTCTTGCCTGACGTAATTCTTGTAGTAGCCCTAGAATGATGCGTGCAGTGACCGATTTTCCGGAACCGCTTTCACCCACCAGAGCGACTTTTTCACCCGCATTAATATTGATATCGATGCCATGCAGAACCTCCACTTGTCCTTGCACTGTTTTAAAATTAAGTTTCAGATTTTGTATATCGAGCAGGGACGTCATTCGTCTACTCCTAGTATGTCGCGGAGACCATCACCGAGTAGGTTAAAGCCGAACACGGCCACTAAAATTGCCAAACCAGGAAACACAGTAAGCCACCAACTGTCGGGTAAGTAACGCGCACCTTCTGCAACCATAGAGCCAAGATCTGCAGTGGGTGGTTGCACGCCTAAACCAAGAAAAGACAATGACGATGCGATGATAATAACGAACCCCATATCAAGCGTCATCTTCGTGATAATAGCAGGCAGGCAGTTGGGCAAAATTTCGCGAAAGGCGATATGCATTGTACCTGCACCAATAACTTCTGCAGCTAATACATAACCTTCTTCTCTTTCTGAGCGAGCTATCGAGTAAACCAGTCTTGCGTACCATGGCCACCACATGACGGTGACCGCTAACATGGCATTGGTTAATGTTGGCTCTAGCACACCCATCATGGCAATAGCCAGTACCAGCGGTGGTATGGATAAAAACACGTCCACAATGCGCATCAGAATGGAGCCTGTCCAACCGCCGACATAACCGGCAATTAAACCTATTGCCGTTCCAACCGGTGTAGCGATAGCTAATACCACGATGCCAAGCATTAAACTGATTTGATACGCATATAAAATACGGCTGAATATATCGCGGCCTACTAAATCTGTGCCCATCCAATTGCGTGCACTGGGACCTTTATTGGCAAAGGCAAAATCAATAACAGCACCGTTGTGCGTGGGGAATGGTGCTAACCATGGTGCAAAAATTGCCGCAAAAGTAATTAGCAAAACCAATAACAAGCCAACCAAGGATAACGGGTTGGATGCCAAAATTCGCATTGCGCGAATCATGCAGACCCCCTGGCTGAATGGCGAATGCGGGGGTTCAGGAAAGCGATCAGTAGATCGACAATGATATTAACGATTAAAAACGTAATCGCAATAATAAGCACAGTGCCCATGATCGCGTTTAAGTCTTTTCTTAATATAACCGCGACGCCATAGCGAGAAAGGCCAGGCCACGCGAACACCGCTTCCACTAAAAAGGCATTGCCCAGCATAGCGGCAAAATCCAATCCGATAATCGTTAGCGATGGAATCAACGAAGGCTTAAACGCGTAAATTCGAGCAATCCGGGATGGAAAGAAACCATACGCTTGTGCCATTTCTATATAAGGTTTGTTGTACGTTTCCACCATATTGGCACGGGTTAATCGGGCTGCCTGACCAATACCTGATAACGACAACGCAATAGCGGGTAAAACTAAATGATGTAAGGCGTCAGTAAAGGCTGCGAAATCACCGGCTAACAAGGTATCGATGGTGAGAAAGCCTGTGACTCGAGCAATGTCGAAGCTATCGTTTAAACGGCCAGCGATAGGGAAAAGAGGTAAGTAAAAAGCAAACAATAACATCAGTATGACAGCCCAAACAAACCCGGGTGCCGATACCGTTACTAATGATAAAACGCGAATTAAATGATCGGGCCAACGACCGCGATAGCGTGCAGCTAAGATGCCTAGCGGTAATCCAAGCATAATCATTATAATGCCCGCGCAGAACACAAGCTCTAACGTGGCTGGTAAGAACTGTGCAATATCTTTGGTGACAGGGCGGTTTGTATAGAGCGATATTCCGAGATCACCACGGCTTAAGTCGGCTAAAAAGTGCCCGTATTGCACAGGTAACGATTCGTCAAGATGCATCTGAGCACGAAGGGACGCTATTTGTTCTGCTTTGGCATTTGGGCCTAACGCTATACGCGCTGGATCACCGGGTATAACGCGGGCGATAGCAAAGATCAGCATAGAGACGCCAATCAATACAATAACGGAAATGCCCAGTCGCCGAAGTAGCAAACGGATTACAGCGGACATGCGATGAGTGCTCGGTATTTAGAATGGAAATTGAGTGCCGGGACAGAATGCCCGACACTCTCGGTTTTCTCGACTTACTCAACCATCTCCATTAAGCGAAAACTAAAGCCCATACCGTCAAGTCCAAATGCTTGAGTTGGGTCTGATAACGCGGGCACTTTTACCCGGTTTGATGCAGCGAATACAGATTGCCGATCGAAACCATAAATGGTGGGTGCGATTTCCATTAAGCGTGCGTTGAGTGCTTGGTAGGCGGCTTCGCGACCGGCATCATCTGCTGCAGACCGACCCGCTTCGAGGTGTTTATCCACCATCGCATCGTTTAAGTACTCTGGCGATTGCCAGGTGCCGGGTGTTGATGAGTGATACATGCCATAAAGCAGTGTGTCTGGATCGCCGGTAACCGCATTAACAAACAATTGGCTAATATGTGGCGTGTTCTCGGCAGACGATACTTGCTCAGCAAACAAGGCCCACGGCAATTTTTTAATTTCAGACTTGATACCTAGTTGAGTGAAGTTAGATTGCATAAGTAATGCAAAGCGTTCTTCAAGTGGAACCTCAGCAATCCAAGTTACTTCTATGTTCATGTCGGCTGGATCATATTGGCAAGCAGCCAAATATTCTTTGGCTTTTGCCATATCTTGAGCCATGACGCTGTCGGGCCCGTTAGCGCCAAACATGCCCACCGGTATCGCACCCGTGGCTGGGCTACCTGCCGAAATATCATCGTTGATCGCAATCATTTGTACCGCTGTGCCGTAGTCGAAAGCGTGGCTTAATGCTAAGCGGCAATTGGCATCATCGAGCGGTGCTTTGGTGGTGTTCATTTTAAAGTAAAAGGCGCCTGTACCACTTTCAGTAAGAAGTTGTGCGCCGTCTTTGGCTAGTGCCTGAACAACTTCTGGTGGTAACCATTGGCTGGCAATGTCGTGTTCGCCTTGGGCGATAAGGGTACGTACCGTAGCTGCTTCCAAACCGTAGCGCAGTCTAACGGTATCGGGTGCAGCATCAGCCACACTAAGAAAGTAGCTGTCTGATTTCGACATTACAGTTTCTTCTTGTGGGTTATGCGACTTCACACTGTAAGCGCCAGATCCTGCCCCGTTAGCGGATAAAAATTCTTCACCCCATTCTGAATCGGAATTACTTTTTACATAAGCCATATCGACAATGGGTAGTCTGACTAATGAGGCAACAAAGGGTGCATACGGTTGCTCAAGTGTAAAACGAACGGTGGTGTCGTCAATTGCTTCGATGTTTACACCAGCGAACAAATAAGATAAGCCAGCTCCGAGTGCTTGCATCCGCTCAAGAGAGTAAACAACATCCTTTGCGGAGAGGGTATTGCCGGATTGGAATTTCACATCATCTCGAAGTTTAAATGTGTAGTTAGCGCCGTCAACTTCCCAGCTTGCGGCTATGTGCGGAACGTGGCCTGGACCGCCTTGTTGGGGTAGAACCAGCGTGTCGTACACATTGAACATCAAAATGCTGTCGGCGTAGTCTGATGCTTTAGCTGGGTCGAGTTCACCAACAGCAACTTCATCGAGTCGTAAAACACTTTCTGCGAAAACCGGGGTTGTCACAAGTGTTGCTGCACAAATTGAAGCGGCAATGACTGCTTTTTTTAACATTAGTTTGAATCTCCGTTCGAATTATCGGTGGACTGCATTGAGTTGATTTCTTTATGTATCGGAGCTGGCGCGTCACCAAATATATCCATGGTGCCGCACCATAAAATCGAAGCCGTATCGGTAGAGTGGTTCCAGGTGGAATGCACCCGTCGGCTATCAAAATGAATGGAATCGCCTTTGGTTAATATTTCTACCTCACCTTCGATTTCGACAGTAATTTCGCCGTCAATGATGTAAAACATTTCTTCGCCACGATGACTGATAGGTTCTGCTCGATGGCCAGGAGGTTCATGTACGATCACAGAATGCACCTTAGAACCAGGGAAGGTTGTCGATAAACGTTCGTAAGACACATCAGCGCCAGCAACCGAGTAGGCGAGTCGGCTAATTTTGTGTGTGGTTTGTCCAGGTGCGGGTTGCGTCTGCAGAAAACTGTTGATCTCGGTTTGCAGAACGTCGGCCAGTGAAGCTAACGATGCTAGCGATGGTGATGTTATGCCGCGTTCCACCTGACTGATGAAGCCGACAGAGAGCCCGGCTGCATCGGCCACGCTTTGCATGGTCAGGCCCAATTCTTTGCGTCTGGAGCGCAGCGCATCGCCAAGGTCGATAGGTTTGGTTTCGTTGTTTTCTCGACGATTTTTTAGCATGACTAAAAAATACAGAGCTTTGGGTGCCTCTGTCAATGTTTTTTTTAGTCAGGCTAAAAAAATAAGTTGACTTTTTTTGGAATGTAAAGCGAAAAAAGAATTTCGAAGGGCAGTTGTAGTCACTTTATCGACTTTGTTCATCACCGATGCGCTGAAGGGAATGTGATTTTACTCACTAAAAATCAAATTCACGCATTCGATAAAGTCAATCGTCCAGCCGGCACGATGCTGCTGTTTACATCCGATTTTCTGGATTCTATTTCTGCCAGTGTACGATTGCCTGCTAACGTTCTGAATTTCAATTCGTACGAAAAATCACCTGTTTAAGCACCGAGCCCTCAACTGACTTCTTATTGAGAGCTAGTGATAAATGAGCTTCGGCAGATCGAATCAGGTGCGGTGCTAAACGAACTAAGCTTACGATTATTATTCGCAACCTTGCTTATTAGGCTTTCAACAGGAAATGGAATGCCTGGGGATGCAAGTACTAACGACGTTGATCGCAAACACGTTAATCGTTTTATGGCGCTGATTGAACAGGACTATTCCACCGCAAAAGATGCTTCCGTTTATGCTGAATTTATGGGAATTACTTACAAAACACTGAATCGAATTTGTCGACAAATTGTTGGTATGTCACCCAAACAAATTATTGATGCTCAAACAATTCTAGAAGCCAAGCGACGCTTAGTGATAGAAAAAACTAAAGTAACCGAATTGGCCTATCAACTTGGTTTCGAGGATAGTAGTAATTTTGTCAAGTATTTTAAAAAACACACCACAGTGACACCTCATCAGTTTCGAAAAAATCATTAGGGTTAGATATCTACCTAATTTTGGAAGTAATCGACCTTTTTTATAAACAATATCAGTTCAAACTCTTTGCGTCTTCGAGAGTGATATTAAAAATGAACCTATCTAATAAAAAGAAAGCGGTTGCCCTTTTAAACAGTATAGAAAGCGGTGATCAAACAGCGGTGGACTACATAAATCCTACGCAATATAGACAACATAATCTGAGCATTGCTGATGGTTTAGTGGGGTTTGGAGAGTTGTTGCAAAAATTACCCCCAAACAGTGCCAAAGTTAATGTTGTGCGCGCATTTGAAGATGATGACTTTGTATTCACACACAGATTATGACTTTTTCGGACCAAAAGTTGGCTTTGATGTTTTCAGATTTGAAGACGGTTTAATCGTTGAGCATTGGGATAATTTAGCTGTTAAATCCGAACAAGCAAATCCCAGTGGTCGTACACAGTTGGATGGTCCTGTGGATTCCGAGCATGCTGCATCTACGCATGCCAATAAAACTCTCACTGAAGCTTTTGTTCAGTCAGTATTGGTCAACGGTGAATTTAATAAGCTTGATACGTTTATCGATGAAGATAACTACTTGCAACATAATGTTGCCATTGCAGATGGACTATCCGGACTTGGAGAGGCGATTGCAGCAATGGCTGAACAAGGTATCAGCATGGTCTACACCAAGGTTCACAAAGTGCTTGGTGAGGGTAACTTTGTACTTACCATTAGCGAAGGTACATTCGCTGGAGAACCAACCTCGTACTACGATCTGTTTCGATTATTGCATGGCAAAATAGTTGAACATTGGGATGTTCTTGAAACAATAGCGCCGGAAAGTGAATGGAAGAACCACAATGGCAAGTTTGGCAATCTCTGATTCTCCTAGCAGCAATTAAACATGCTGCCAAGAATTAACTCGCGACAAGTTGATTGACGGTTTGCGACGTACCATGGTTGAATAGCTGAAATTAGAAGCAACACTCAAATAGTCAGCGGAGAAAAACTGTGTTCAGTCATGTGATGTTAGGCGTAAACGATATGGACGAGTCCAAAAAATTCTACGATGCCACTATGGGGGCCATAGGTTATGGTCCGGGTTTTATTGATGCCAAGGGACGCTGTTTGTATCGCACTGATAAAGGTATGTTGATGCTTTCTTTGCCGTTAGATGGCAAACCTGCATGCGGTGCCAACGGTGGCACCATCGGATTTAGTGTAGAGAGCACGGAAGCTGCTGATGCCTGGCATGCGGCGGGCATAGCTAACGGTGGTGTTACTTGCGAAGATCCACCAGGGCCGCGCGGCAATCCGGCAAAAATGTATTTGGCTTATCTGCGCGATCCAACAGGCAATAAGCTGTGTGCGTTGCTGCGCTTTTGATAACTCACCGCAAACTAATCACAATCTGATCAAATCACTAGCGCAGGTAGTGTGCTAAGTATGCCTGGTAGGTATCCGTTGCTGTTGTTCTGATCAATTTGCTGTGTGGAATAGAACATCTCGTCTGTAGCTGCGTTTAATTGTCTCACTTAGCTTGTTTTCTTTAGTGTTCGAGCTAAAAAGGTCTTGAATCTCAAAAATGATCGGAGTAAAACATTAGGCAAGTTTTCTGTCAGCCATAACACGATGTCATTGTAGAAATGGAGGTAATTGATATTGATTATCAGGCAGATAGGCGCCTAAACTGGCTCTCTAACCCTATCGTTAAATCCCTTTTCCTTTTTACCATCCTGACATTGCAGTGCATGCCGTCGGTGGCTGCCACAGTTGTTATAAGCAACGAACGATCAGGCGATCTCGTCTTTATGGATGAGTTCGGCGACACCAGTGATGTAATACCGCTGTGTGGCCGTCCTAGAGGTATGGCTCGGCATGATTCTGCGGGCACCCTCTTTATTGCTTGTTCGGACGACAACCAGGTTATCGAGTTCAATACTCAAACAAAAAAAATCACCACGGTTTTTTCGAATCTAGCGGGTGCAACTTCACTTGCCTTACACCAAGCAACAAAGCGATTACTGATATCTAACGAGGGGCATGCAAAAGCAACGGTCATTGATATAAGCAGCGGAGAG
>CALDTX010000105.1 GCA_937923565.1 uncultured Granulosicoccaceae bacterium
GGCAGTCGAAATGACATACCCGATATCTTGTCGGCGTTGGATCTATTTGTGCTGAGCTCTGATCGTGAAGGGCATCCGCTAACTGCGTTGGAGTCGCAAGCAGCAGGAACGCCTGTGCTACTCACAAACGCCGGTGGTTCAGCGGATGCTATTGCTATTGATGGAGATCAGCGTGGTGGCTTGCTGGTGGCTAAACAGGCTAGAGATTTAGCACAGGCGGTTAAAATGTTTGTCAGCGATGAGAATAGCCTAAGCCATATGGCAGAGTTTGCGCAGCGACATGCGTTGGCGCACTTTGATACCGAACATATGGTGGATCAGTATGAAAACTTATTTATAGAGGGCGTAAGTTCAAACCAATAAAAATAAACTTAACCCTCTCGGCTTAACTCTCCCAAGCCTAACCTTTTCAAGTCTAATCTTCTAAAGCCTAATCTTATCAAGTTGAACCTCCGGGACAATGCTTACAGTTGCCCCAGCCGTTTAATGGCTAAATACCGGCTGATTAAATCTGCCGACAAATCTGCAGGCGTTACATCCAGTAAGCGCGTTCCATTGGCCACGGCCAGCTTGTGTTGCTGCTGCCGTGTTTGTCGATAACCTTCCGCACTAAACCACATCACCGCTTCTTCTGAGTCTTCAGGTTCAGTACTGGCAACGTCGTCCAGGTCGATTTCCCGTAAGTCAGCCAACAACACGATGTGTTTAGAACGCAAGCGTTGCAATGCATTCAATGCGCTGTCGCCATCTTCGTTACGAAGGTTGGTAATCAGGATAATCAGCGCGCGTCTTTTTAATCGTTGCGCCAGTGTTTCCACTGCTTGTACGTAGTCGGGGAGTTGTTGAGTGGCTTCTATATCGTAAAGCGATTGCATAAGTTTTCTGGCGGCATGTGTCCCTTTGGCCGGTGCTATCCAGCGATCAACGCCACCGAACGTCATTATGCCGGTTGAATCACCTTGTTGCAGTGCCACATTAGCCAGCAGTACCACTGCATTGATGGTGTCGTCCATGTGTGAACTGTGTTGGTCCTGATGACGCATGCGCACGCTGCAGTCGAGTAGAAATACAATTTGTTGATCGCGTTCCTGCGTGTATTCGCGCGCAATCAGCTTTTGCATTCGCGCTGTTGCTTTCCAGTCGATTTGCCTTAAGCTGTCGCCATCTCGGTATTCGCGTAATTGATTGAAGTCGCTGCCTTCGCCTGGCCGGGGTAGGCGTCGAATACCCAAGTTATCCAGATTGCGTTTACTCAATAGCTTGCCGAATAACCGGTTAGCTTTGAAATTGGGAAATACTTTAACCTGGTCGTTAGCATTAATAATGGTTTTACGGTGCCAAAGCGATAGCTTGCTGGCAACACGACAATCGATACCTTCGAAGCTTAAGTCGCCGCGCGAGTCTGAATTAATTTCATAAGACAGCGTGGCACTTTGCTCAGGCGCCAGTATCAGAGTTTGTGGTAAGCCATTGGTACGGCAATGGCTCGGGTGCATATCATGCACTTTCAGCGTCAGGCTTTTTCGTTGCTTGTTTTCAATAGTGAGTGCTACCGGTGTCCATTCACGGTGGGCGATTACCCGGCGTACGTTTCGTTGACCATCCAGCTGTACACGGCTCAGCTGCCAGATATCAAACACAACGGCCAGCAGTAATAACACCGGCAACACCAACCAGGCCGCAAACCAAACCGGCCACAGCGACGGTATCACGGCTAAAACCGTGATAATGCCGCCCAGTATCAGTAAGCGCGGAGACGGGCTCACGATCGTGGTGCGTTAACCGTGGCCATCATTTCATTGATGACGTCATCTGCGGTGTAGCCTTCGATATCAAGATCGGCAGTGAGTTGTATGCGGTGCCTGAGTACAGCATTGGCCATGGCTTTTACGTTATCCGGTGTTACAAATGCCTGACCCTGCATTAACGCATGAGCTCTGGCTGTTCTTAGTAAGGCGATAGAGCCTCGTGGTCCGGCGCCAAAATCGATACCGTTCCAGCTGCGCGTTGCAACGATAATATCAACGATATAGCGTTGCACTTCTGCATCAACTGCCACAAAACTTGCGGTGCTTTGCAACGATAAAATGTCGTCTAGCGTGGTTACTTTATTGAGGGTGCTCAGGTCGAGTTTTTGGGCAACGCTTTCGTGGGTAATTTTTTGCAGCATGGTCAGTTCATCCGATGCCGACGGATAATCAATCAGAATTTTGCAAAGAAAGCGATCCAACTGCGCCTGCGGTAACGGGTAAGTGCCTTCTTGTTCTATCGGGTTTTGTGTAGCGATAACAATAAACGGCTGCGGCAGGTCTCGAGTTTCACCCTCAATACTCACTTGCTGTTCTTGCATGGCTTCCAGTAAGGCCGATTGTGTTTTCGCCGGTGCGCGGTTTATTTCATCGGCAATAACGATGTTTGCGAACACGGGCCCTTCTCTTACTGTGAACGATTGGTTTTCGTGATCGAACATGGCATGACCAACAATATCGCTGGGCATCAGGTCTGGTGTAAATTGAATGCGCACATCATTCGCTTGTGTGGATTGCGCCAGACAGCGAGCCAGCAAGGTTTTAGCAAGCCCAGGCACCCCTTCAACCAAAACGTGTCCGCCAGCGGTTACGCAAACCAACAGTTCATCAATGGTGGTTTGTTGTCCGATAACAACGGTAGAGAAATTCTCGCGTAGTTTTTGCAAATTTTCATGCGAACGATCAAATTGAGGTGATTGATTCATGGTTACACCGAACTCGCGTTGTTGTTGATGTGTTGAATAGAATGTGATTTTGATTGCAATATGGTTTGCAATATCTGACTGTGCTGCAAAATTTGTTTGTTATTTCTGGGCGTTTCAAACAGCGCATTGTGAGCGGCTTCAGGAGAGCAAAGTGCTATTTGCGCAGCCAACGACACAAGCCGTTGTTGTTCAGCCGGAACTAATCGAGCAGATAGCGGCTCTTGGTTTGACGCTGCCTGTGTTGCATTAGCAGCTGCGTCATCACTCATGGCGTGTAAGTTTGTGCCTAAGCGTTTAGCGAGCTTGTGTAAAGCGGCGTCTTTCACAGTAAGCGTTAGCGCCTTATTCTCGCCGTGCTTGTGCCAGAACGCACCCCGCGCCTTTAAGTGCGCAAGTAGGTTGCTGCGATTAGGTGTCGTTTCTTTTTCAATTGGGCCTAGTCGCATCGATGCCATGCATAAATACCCGGCTAATACCAAGGCAAATGAAATCACGGCAAGCGGAACGGTTTTCCATATCGTGGTTAGTAGCTTTGGCGTATCGTCTAGTTCGAAGGCAATAATCGCGTTTTTATTTTGTGCCGGCTGCGTTAACCAACGCAGCAAAAATGCGTGATCAAAAACTCTGATGTGTTGGTTGTCAAATTGCGATTCGTCGCCGTAAACGGTGACAAACCCTTCGCCTATTCGAAGCTGGATGATATTGTCTTCATCGAGTAAAACATCGCTTGGTGTTAGCTCGGCGTTGTCAGTCAGCTCAAGCTTATAACCGTAAGACTGCACCATCGCAATACGCCCGGGCGCAGCTTTTCCTCCGAGTACAATAGGATTAAAGATTTTGTGTGTCGCGTATGGGGTGTTGTCATTCGCTCGGTTTCTTGATTTGTCTGTATCCGCCGGTAAATCGTGAGATAACTTAATACCGACTTCAGCAAGAAAATCGTCGGCAATACTTTGTTGATCGTTACGGCCAGAACGTGCAAGGCTGGTTAGTAACATGCCACCGTTTTCGACCCACTGGAGTAGGTCGCGTTGCTCTTCTGCGGTTTGCAGAATGTTCAGTTGCTCTATCCAGAGTAGGCCGGTGTCTTCGTTGTTTAGTTTACGAAAAATGCGCCTGTTTTTTGCAACGTCGAAGTTTATTCCCTGAGGCTTAAGTAATCGGCTTGCGGCCAAGAAGTTATTGTTTTTGGCCAGTGCAGATTGTTCTACCTGTTTTTCAAATTCTTCGTATTCAATGTTTTGATACAGCCAGTAAGCGAAAACACCCAGCAACAGTAGCAAGAACATCGGAAAAAACGGTATGGAACGCTTATCCATGGGGTTCATTACCCGGATTCAGCTTCTGGTTCGGATCAACATGAAAATGCGCTGACCAACTATCGATTAACTGCTGAATGCTTGATGGTGTTTGTGGTTGATGTGCGTAAGCTTCTAATTGCCAGTGATTAACGATGTTGTTGAACGCTTGAGATCGCGCAGAATTCGCATTTTCGGACACGATTACTTTGCAATCGGCCTCGGTTGCGCCTCTGTCGATCCGCAGATTGTGTTGAACCATGGTAGAGCGGAGCGCACCACGAAATAAAAGGCTTAACGCTTGCCGTGCATTGCCAGCGTCTATGGCAGCTTTTGCTGCATCAACGATATTCTCTGGTAAGTTTGATGTTAACGGGTGTGCCTTTGCATCGGCGATATTACGCGTTATCGCAGCTGTGCCCGATCGAGCGATGCGACGCGGCATAAAGCGTTTTATGATGATGATCAGCAGTATTACAGCAATAGCTGCAAAAATCCAAATCATAATCTGAAAAATATCGGCGAAGCGTTTAAACGCTGCGGCTACCCAACGTTGAAATGCGGTGTTGTTTCTTAGGTCGTCCTCTTCAGCTTCTTTAAACTTCAATCCGTATGCCGTTTCAGTGGTGCCGAAATCTTTGTGTTCGGTAATGGTGTCGATATCTGTTTTTGTTTGAGACATGGACGGCAGCGCGTTGAATCGATCTTCATTGGATTGTTTTGCCCCTGTATCGCTTTGAGTTGTTGCGCTGTGGACTGGCTCGTTCACAACTGGCTCATTCAGGTCGGAATTAACATGGGTTTGAGCTAGCCGTTGTGTTGTTTGTGTTGTTT
>CALDTX010000106.1 GCA_937923565.1 uncultured Granulosicoccaceae bacterium
GCTGCGTGTTCTCAGCGCGCAACGCTACTTAAATGCAAGTTCGGGCACGAACAGCGACAGCTCAGTTTATGAAACTAACAACAATGCGTCGGATAGTCAGGCATTCGATCTGAATGCACTCAATTCTGTCAGTGTGGTGTCTGCCAAACAAAACGATCACAAGCTCCCCACTTCGGTGCAGCAAAACGTACCGGCCTGGTTAATCTTTTCGATGTTCTTTATCGCCATTCCTGTTTCAACCACTTTATTGGCCGAACGAGAGCATGGCACGTTGTCGCGGATGGCCAGCATGGGCGTGTCCCGCTCACTGTTACTGAGCAGCAAACTGGTTACGTATATGCTGGTGAATCTGATTCAGGTGGTATTGATGTTCAGTGTGGGCATCTGGCTTGTGCCAAAGCTAGGTGGAGACCCACTCACGCTAGGCTCATCGTTCAGCGGTCTGCTGCTTATCGCCGTCGCTACCAGCTACGCGGCTGTGGCGCTGGCCTTGTTGATCGCCAATATCGCCAACACCAATGAACACGCAACGGTGATGGCCGGGGCCTGCAATATTATATTGGCGGCTATAGGCGGCGTCATGGTGCCGCAATTCGTGATGCCTCCAGCCATGCAAACGCTGAGTCAATTTTCGCCACATTCTTGGGGTTTGCAAGGCTTTCTTGATATCATTCTCCGCGACGGCGGCTTCACCAGCGTGTTATTCGAGGCCGGACTATTGGTAGGCTTCGGCAGTGCCTTGTTGATTTTATCGGCACTACTGCTCACCCATCGCCATCGTTTTTAATTATTACTGGTAAAAATCAACACCTCGTGGACATTGAAAACCTAAAAGCCGAACTAAAGCTGCTTATCGTGACAGAATGCGACACCAGTTTGCTGGCCGACGAGATCACAGACAGCGAATATCTGCTAGGTAGCGAAGGCAGACTAAACCTTGACTCACTCGATGCATTACAAATATCCCTTGCCGTTCAAAAAAAATACGGCAAGCGCATTGAAGGTGGCAACGAAACCCGCTTCGCGCTGACATCCGTCAATACACTTGCTGATTACATATTGGCCTAAACCATGAAACGCAGTTTTATTGCCGGCAGCGGCTTGATGTGCGCACTGGGCAATCACGTTGCTGACTGCGTTAACGCCCTATTTGCTAACACCGTAGCACCAACCCGCTACACCAATGACACGCTGGATATGCCGATCGACATGCCTTGGTACGGCATTCAATCAGGGCGCAACTTAGACGACCCATGCAGGTTCTACACTTTATTAAACCAAACAGTTTCAGAAGCCTTACAACAGGCTGCGCTAGACGACAACGCGCAAAAAAACATGGGGATTTTCATCGGGTCTTCGTCGTTTGAGGTTGGTCCATCTGAGCTGTTGTACCAGCAGAATTTGCTCACGGAGGGCCCAGACCACGCAATGCCAATGCCATTGGAGTCCTTGGGGAATATCGCCAAACAATTGGGTGATACCTTTCAAATTTCAGGGCCCGACTTCGTTTATGGAACAGCGTGTAGTGCCAGCAGTAATGCCCTGTTAGGTGCGCAAAGGCTGATTAAAACCGGCGTTATTGAGCACGCTTTAGTAATCGGTGTGGAATTGCACAACCTGACTACCCTATCTGGTTTTAACAGTTTGCAGTTGGTGGCTAACGATGCGGTTAAACCCTTTTCGAAAGACCGGTCCGGTTTAATATTAGGAGAGGCATGCGCAGCGGTTGTGTTATCAGCTGAAGGTGCTCAAAGCAAAACCAATACAGAACATGCCAGTCATTTGTACATTGCCGGTGGTGCCAGCCATTGTGATACAAACAATATTACCGGTACAAATACCGACGGCGTTGCCATCGCAAAAGTCATCAGCGAGGCAATACGCAACGCTAACTTAGCGGTAGACAACATTAGCACCATAAAAGCACATGCCACAGCAAGCTATGCGAATGATACGGCGGAAGCCAACGGTCTGCATGCTTTGTTTAAAACCATGCCACCTGTTTTTGCGATGAAACCCTTTGTGGGTCATACCTTAGGGGCCTGCGGTATCGTTGAGCTGGTACTCCTCGACGCTTGCTTAAAACAAAAGCGTATACCGGCCACACCAAACGCACAACCCAGCGACGCTGCTTTAAATATAAACGTTGTTGATAATGAACTGCGTGTGGACAAAAACGCGCACTTCCTGATGAACTGTTTTGGCTTCGGTGGCAACAACACGGTGTTCGTCGCTAGTCATGAATAAGACCATCTATATTCAGCAAACCGGTTCCGTGTATTTCGATGCAGTGGAGGAAGGCGCCACAAGTAAACAACCTGATTTAAAAGACGCTCTGCATCAGCTTTATGGTCAAAACTTCCGACGTATAGACCGCTACACACAACTTGCCTTGTTAGGCGCTGGCAAATGTATAAACGGTAAATCGCTTAACAGTAAAACGTCTCTGTATTTGGCAACCGCAAAGGGACCTGGTGAGAACAATATTGCGATGCAACAGTCGCTGATAAAAGACAAACACGTTCCTAAGCCAATACAATTTATCAACGCGGTGAGCAATTCAGTTTGTTACTACATCATGAAAGCCCATGCGCTACAGGGGCAAGGCTTATTGGTTTCACGCCGCAACCATGCTTTCGAAGCAGCTCTGACACTGGCTATTAACGACATTCGGTTGGATATTTGCCAATCCGCATTACTGGGTATGGTTGATGAGATAACACACCCATTGTCGCACCAACGTGCACGAATGGGTCTCACTGCCCACGAACCGCTAGGAGAAGGCAGTCATTGGTTCCTACTGAGCTCCAACTCGCAAGGTGCGATAGGCTCTATTGTGGGTAACGAAAGACACAGTAACCTCGAGCAACTAATCGACTATCTTAAATCTGATGGGGTAATCACCAAGCTTCTCAACAAAGGATCCACTAATGTACTATTCGACAACAAGATCAACCTTGCAACCAGGCAAACGATCATCCAAGCATTAGGTAGCGATATAGCCCTGCATCAACAAAGTGAGCAGCTTTGGGACGGTATCAGTGCTGGCGCTATCGGTTCATTTCTCAATGCTGATAGAGAACATACTAGGTTTATTAACATTAGTAAGGTGCACGAAAAGAGTTTTCAAACCACGCTCGTTAGTCGATGTAGAAGTGATCGCAACCAGAGCAATTAAAAGCAGAAGAACGTATTTACCGTGCACTAGCAGAAGGAATGATCAGCGGCATTCCTACAACCCGAGCTGACGACAAGAACTTACTTGAAGAAATTAATGACTTGTGTCAATCTATAAGAGACAGCATCATTCAATAACTTTAAAGAATATTTTACAAAAAAACCACCATTCTATAAATCGTGAATTTTTCAACCAACATTGCCACAACCAAATCAACTAAACGTTGGCAGTTAGCTTTTGTTGCGTGCTATTTATGGGTTTTCCTAGCTGGCTCTGCAGGCGCTATGATCAACCAATGGTCGGCAACGCAATCAGTCGATGAGCCTGCAACAAAAATGGTTATGACTGACTCACATGCTCATCACGAATTACACGTAAAACCAGACCCCTGCGAAAACCACGGTTGTAAGCTGTCATCAGATTGCGAAAAATTGTGCGCCATCGGTGCTAGCTGTGCATCTGTCAGTATTGCATGTAGCTCCGTTTTAGCAACTAATACACCTACTTTACAAACCGAAAATTTGCCTCTCTATCTGCCCTCTGTTGTTGTCACAAGGCGGCCAGACGCCCTCTTCCGACCACCAATTCTATAATCCCACTCTCTCTTGCGCACGAGCGCGCATTGAAACTTACTGGGTTCGCGAGTCGTTAACCATACTCGCAAACGTCTTTAAGCATGAGCACCGAACCAAAACAATGCATGCGTGGCTGAATACCCTCTTTGGGGATTTATTCACCCTATTCGGGGACACCTACTAGCGGGTTTTGGCAATTTTGCTCGAGACAAAGATAACTAATTTACTTAGATGTAAATAATAAACGGAAGCAATAATTATGAATTACAAATTATTCCTTGTGGCTGCACTTACTCTTAACATCACCGGAGCCGCTTTTGCACATTCCGGAGCAACCGGTGTAGTCAAAGAACGTATGGATGCCATGGTTGACTTGGGCGAGCGATCCAAACAGGTGGCCGACATGTTTAAAGGTAAATCAGAATTTGATAGCACGGTGATCCTGAATGCAGCTGATATTTTCGTGAAACACGGTACAACGCTAATAAGCCTATTTCCTGATACAAAAACCAGCCGTACTGGCAGTAAAACTGAAGCATTGCCTGCTATTTGGGAAGAATGGAATATATTTAGCAAACAGGCAGATGAATTCTTAAAGCGCAGCGAATCACTGCAACAAAAAGTGAGCGAAACCAACGATCCAAAAATATTGAAAGCAGCGTTCTTTAAGACGGCCAAAACATGCTCTGCTTGCCATAAGCGTTTTCGAAAACCTAAGCGCTAACGTTGATTAAACACCGATGAAACTTTTAATAGGTAAGCTATTAATCAGAAATGACCGAATAGAGCTAACAGCTGCCATTACTTTTCAAACAGTTACTTAAATCAAATTGTGGACTTGATTTTTTCCGAAGGTAAAAACATGAAAGAAACGATAAAATCTAAAGCTTTACTCGCAGTATTTACTTTGCCAATACTAATAACAACCTTTAGTCAGGCCAATGAAGGTACAGACGGTGTTCGTACCGATATCGATGCTACTGATCTTGCGATCGTTTTCGCTGGTGAAGGTATCTACAAAGCGCAGTGTGCTGCCTGTCACGGCATTAACCTTGAAGGAGAAGCCAATTGGCGGGTACGGGATGCTAATGGCTACTTACCCGCACCGCCACACGATGAAACCGGGCATACATGGCACCACGCGGATGACTTATTGTTTGAGATCACTAAATACGGTGCTGCCACCGTTATTGGTGACGACACTTACAAGTCAAAAATGCCCCCATATAAAGGTATTTTATCAGACGATGAAATCGTGGCAGTACTTGCCTATATTAAGCATTCATGGCCAGAAGAACAACGCGCTTGGCAGGCAGAAGTCAATGGATCGCAATTAGAGGGTATTAAACCCATCAAGAAAAAATCGTCTGTGTTGGAAAAGTTACTAAAGTGAATTCGGCAACGAATCTCTTAGCGTTATCATGTCAACTTATTGCTTAGTGACGACGTATCAATACTACTAACCTAATACTTGGAATACCATCCATGAAAAATTCAATGGGCTTAATCCTATTGTTATCCTTTGCCGTTGTTGCAGGGTCCTATCCAATCTATAAGACATTTTTCGATAAGCCTTCAACGCCTGATAAGAGCAAACCAGTCATCACCGTATACAAAAGCGAAACTTGTGGTTGCTGTAAAGACTGGGTTAGCTATCTTGAAGACGAAGGGTTCGCCGTTAATGCAATCAATCACGACAACGTTGACCTTATTAAAACCGAAAACGGTTTAACGGACTCATCGCTTAAATCATGCCACACGGCTCTCGTTGATGGCTACGTTATTGAGGGGCATGTACCCGTTAGCGACATCGAACGATTACTGGCTGAGAAACCAAATGCCGTAGGCCTTACAGCTCCGGGTATGCCAATGATGTCGCCAGGAATGGCCAGCTTAGAACCAAAAGACTACGATGTGCTGTTGTTTCAAAAAGACGGTAAAAGTACAGTGTATTCTTCTTACTAGACTATTGAATAATTAAAGTGCCAGCAGTTCTTCAAAAACCGCCTTTTCTAAATCGGCAATAAGCAGTAGTTGATCGGCCAAACTTGCGTAATCCATATCTAAGCGCCCTTTGCACATTTTGGCGCTGTTCAGTGCAAACTCCCGCCAATTGTCGCCCACACTGGTTAGTTGGGTGGCAATTGTGCTTAAGCGTTCATCGTTAGTAATTTGGGCACTCTCTTGTAAGAACGAGGCATACAGAAACCGAAAACCCGCACCACCTGTGCCGATCTCTTCCTGCATTCTGACAACATGCCCAATAAAGAGTTTGTTGTGCGCTTCGTTAGTTGCATGATTCGCCGCCAGCCCGCGAATTTTTTTCGACAGCATGCGAATTCCTCTAACCCCTAAAATAGGCACTGGGGTTTTCACCATCATCTTGGCATTGGCCTTTATAGCAGCCTTGATCGGTTTGGCTAAATCCACTTGCTGCGGTACGTTTTCAGGGAAGTAGAGTAATCCTTTTGGTTGCATCATGCCTTTAACAAAGCGTGACTTTTGCAGCGCTTGCGTATTGCACGTTACCGGATTTTCTATGGTTGGATCACTGATTAAGTAGTCATCCCCTGACTTCCCATAGGCCACCAAATTATGCGCGTTAAAATGGAAACGCATCTCTTTAGGAAAGTATGGCAACCAATACACTGAGGTTTGCAAGCCAACCGGTTTACTTTGTGCCATATAGGCATCAAGCGCTTGCATACCTTTAGCGCTGTCGTTAAATTTTTCAGTATGCAGCTTATAGCCAAGACGCTTCGACAGATTTTTAATAATATGTTGAGGCGGCATCCGGTAAGCAATGAGTGGCATGCCGCCTATCTTGACCAACGGGATATAAGCAAACGTTAACGCGCCCGCTAAACCAAACGCCATGGCTTCGGATATCTGAAACCCGTCATGTCGAAGCAATGAGGATATAACCCCACTTTCGCAGTGCGCCGAATGCTGATGCTCAAAAGGTTTGGCTTGATCAGTCATGGTTTTATGATTGCTTAGCCCGCAGCACTATTGAGCTACAGGCAAGGTTTTTAACTGCTGTTCTGAAATACCAAGTGCATCGGCATATCGCAACAGTTGTTTGGGGGATAGTTTCGAAAAATGCGCAGGTTTTAAGTGTCGTTTCACTTGCCATTTAAAAAAACCCGTGCTTTGTGCAAGCACAATTACATCCATGCGACTGTTATACATATGGAATTCCAGCGGCGAACTCTCACCAGCGGTAACTCGTGCACGCGCTTCCTGACACTGCCGTTCGAATTCCTCAATAGCTTGGTTTAAAACGGTTTCTTCCGCCTCCCAACCTACTGACGGTACCAGTGTGTATTTGCCGTTTTCGTCAACAGCGTACATCGCTTTGCGTAAACCGCCAAGTGTTTCAACTTTATCTTGAGGGACGTCGTTTTTATCCACTAAGCACCCGGGGCACAAGCCGTTAACAACATAAAGGCACTGGATACGCGACCACTTTCAGGGATATAACAAAGCACCCTTTGTCCAGGTTGTAGTTTTCCAGAATGCAGCAGTTCATCCAACATAATATAGATACTGGCTGAACCTGTATTCCCGGTTGTGTACAAGTTAGTAAACCAACGCTCGAACGGAATGCCAAAGTTTACGTTACGCATACCTTCAGCCACTTTTTCTCTAAAGAAGTGTGACGAATAATGCGGCACAAACCAATCGACTTCATCGGCGGTGATACCGGTTTTATCAACCACTTCTTGTAGCATTCGCTCAACGGTGTAATGAATAATATGCTGATTAAGCTGCTTAACATCTTGCTTAATACTGAACACCGATTGCTCACCCCAGCTTGCCACAGAGTGTTCGCGCCAACCTTTAAGCGAACCGTCAGGCTGTTTGTCGGCGCCAGCATACATGCAAGCATCCATTTCATTGGCAAACGAGCGCGATATCAGCCAGTCGATTCTCAATGACAGGTGCTGCTTGTCTGGTTCAGGCCGAATGGACACAGCCCCTGCACCATCCGACAACATCCATCGCAGAAAGTCTTTTTCAAAGGCCAGCTCTTGTCGCTGCTCCAGTGCATCGATGCGCGCATCAATTTCATCTTCAAACTGATGCCCACGCATCAGCGATGAAACATTTTCTGAACCCGTTGCCACGGCGTGTTTCGATTGACCCGTCAGCACACTCATCCACGCATATTTGAGCGCCATGATGCCGCTTAAACAGACGCCACTGGTACAAGCCACTTCACAAGGCGCAATGCCTAATTCACCGTGCACCATGACCGCATGATTAGGCAAAATTTGATCGGGCAAGGAGGTGCCAGCTACCAAACAATCGATAGGTGCCGCACCTAAACGTCTGACCGCTTCAGCCGTAAGCTGCGCATTGTTATGCGTAGCTTCTCCGGTGCTGGGGTCGATCGCATAGTAGCGCTGTTTGATACCATTGCTTCTAAGTACCGTGCGCCGCGCACGCGAGGGTTTACCGTTGATTTGGCCAAGACAAGCTTCCATGTCGTCGTTTGATATCGGCTCGTTGGGCAGAAACGATGCCACTTTTGTTATGTAAGCAACAGACATTTTTATCTCGGCGATCCGTATTCGAGTCGCATATTTTTAAACCAAATTCTCTGTACTTGAACCCGACGGCTGTTCAAACTGCTGTTTTTGTCGAAGCACGCGCGCTTTTGTAAAAGGTGCGATCAGCGCTTTTAGCAACACGCTCAACGGAATAAAGGTGCAGATAAACAGAATCAGAAACGTAGCGTACAGCAATAAAATGGGTTTACGTTTTGGATCGCCGCTTGGACCCACTGACCGGAGCAACTTACCCCATATTTTAAAACCCCGATGCGCTGTGTGTTCACTGGCGATGTAACGCTCGTTAACGTTAACGGCACCCAGACCTTGCAACAGCGTTTCATCAATAACCGCATTGGTACTGAACACCTGACTGATACGATCACCGAAGCGATCACAAGCTTCAATTTCATGTTCGGCAACGCCGGCTGCCGGAATCAATCCGCCAAGCTTGGCACCCTTGTTACCAGTGAGCACCCAGGACGGTGTTGAAAAAAAGCTTAAAGCACCACCGGCTTCGTCGATGAGTGCAACATTTCCCACCAACTTTGCACCGCAGTCGCTTAAAAGCGTTTTCATTTTTTCTTGCGCGACTAACCACATATTGCGGCAAGCGATCAGCGTTACTACGGGGGTATCGTTTAAAACTGCTTTTGCAGTGTCGCTTTGCAGAAAACCGACGATAGGCCCGGCAGGCGATAAAAACCAAACTTGATAGGCAACAATAACCAGATCGAATTTGTCGTTTTTCCGCACCGTAAATGGCGCCATTTTTGGTGGGTCCAGATACACAGACTCTGGAAAAGTGTCAAAAAATTGTACAAAAGGCCACGGAAACGGATAAGCCACAGCGGGCTCAAGGTTCTCGAACACCAATTCGACATTCGGATCATCCACCAGCGGCTGCACAAATTTTTTTGCAATGCGGGTCAATTGCCCACTTTGCGAAAACTGAATGAGTAATACCTTCTTCATGCCGGTCTGCGGCGGTTCCTTTTAGTGACAGTACAATCGAACTCAACCCTCTAATTGTACGGCAATCCAACGCATCTAGTGCAAGAGTTGGCTAAACAGCTGCTCACTAATTTGTTCGCGGGATATAATCACAAAAACACGCCGACCAACGACTGCTGAGAACACTATGTACGACTCGCTATTTGTACCAAGCGTATGCAACGGCAATCGCGCATTAAGGAATCAGATGCCAGCAGCACTGTGGCCGGAATTGCTTAATTTTGAATCGCAGCAACAGAGCATCTGCCTGAGCCTGCACATTCAGCCCGAATTGCCGTGGTTTGAAGGGCACTTTCCTAATCAACCCGTGCTGCCTGGTGTTGTCCATACGCACTGGGCGGGCTTGTTCTCGCAAATATTATTCGATGTACCCAATGAATTCGAATCATTGAACCGGCTAAAATTTCAGAACCCGATTTTGCCTAGCCAAAAGGTTATGTTGAAACTGCAACACGTGGCAGAACGTGCGCAGGTAAAATTCAGTTACTCGCAAAACGATGGCACCACAAACTCCAGTGGTTCAATAAACTTCGCCCAATCAGAAGAACATTCAGTTAGCAAAAACAAGATGAATCCGGCATGACGTACTGTTGGGCTGTTCCGCATTTTAATCACAGCAATGAATTCGAGCAGTTTTTACCGCGACTTATCGAAAGTGGTCTACCGTGCATCGTGGTTGATGATGGCAGTGATGCACACCACTTAGAGAAAGTGCGCGCGTTGTTGGTCAATCTTGACCAATTCCATTTGTTCGAGCAAGGCGTGAACCGCGGCAAAGGCGCAGCTGTCATCGATGCTTGCACACATGCGCACACATTGGGATTTACGCACATCATACAAATAGACGCCGATGGCCAGCATAATACAAATGATGTAGACCAATTCATCGCATTAAGCCATGCCCACCCAAACGCTATCATATCGGGGTTACCCCTATTTGATGAGTCAGCTCCTTCGGCTCGTGTGTACGGTCGAAAAGTAACTACTTTTTTCGTGGCACTGGAAACAATGTCGCTGCAAATAAAAGACGCCTTGTTTGGCTACCGTGTTTACCCTGTTCGTTCGATGCAGGCACTCTGTGATGCTTTTTTTATTGGTGTACACATGGATTTCGACACAGATATCATCGTGAAATCTGTGTGGCTGGGACTACCCGTTCACTTCATAAACAGTCGCGTGCAATACCAACCGGGGGCCACCTCACATTTCCACTACTGGCGCGACAACAAACGACTTATCGGACTGCACTGCCGACTGCTGTTTCAAGCGCTGTACTATGTGCCAAAGCGACTAATACGCAAGCTGACCAACTGAGCACGGCGATACCGATACGGATGGGGTAAACTTGCATGAATGATGCGCAGCTCTCCAACTACTCATGCAACTGCAGCCCCTACGCATTGGGCTAAAATGCGCGAATCCGGTACTTTGCTGGGTCTACGCTTTGTGTATGGCATTTATACACTCTTCGGACGCGGTATTTTTCGGTTCCTGCTGTTGTTTGTGAGCCTGTATTTTTTAATGACCAAAACCGAATTTCGGCGTGCCTCGCAAGATTACCTTCAGCGGCACTACCACAGCTTTCCTGAACGCTGGCAAAAAGCGCCAACGCTCAAACATTCATTCAAGCACTTTTACCAATTTGGCGAAACCATACTCGACAAGGCACTCGCCTGGGGTACAGAAATTAACCACAGCGCCTTCGTACTAAAAAATGAGAAAAACGTTCACGATTTACTGAATGACGAGCGCGGCCAGTTAATCATCGGCACGCATTTTGGCAATCTGGAATACTGCCGTGGTTTTATGAAAAGCAACAGCAGAATCACCATTAACATTCTGGTGTACGACAAACACGCCAAGAACTTTGCACAAGTTATGGAAAACGTAAATCCGGCATCACGGATGAATGTGTATCAAGTGGATGAAATCAACGTGGCCATGATACTCACGCTCAAAAATAAAATTGACCAAGGCGAGTGGCTTTTCATTGCTGGTGATCGTATCCCGATCAAAGGCCATCATCGCACCACCGAGGTTGATTTTCTGGGCAGTCCATGTGCATTCCCGATTGGCCCTTACCAGCTGGCATCAACGCTGGGTTGTCCGGTAAAACTGATGTTTGCTTACAGAGCGGGCGATAAAATCACTGTTGATGTGCAAACACTGACCGACAAACTGGTTCTTGACAGAAAGCACCGATCTGAACAAATCGAACAGCACGTTCAGCACTTTGCTAAAACCATTGAACAGCACTGCGAAATCTCTCCTTACCAATGGTTTAATTTCTACGATTTCTGGGCGCGTTCCCCTGCAGATGGTAGCAACACGAATACCCATGCCTAAGTTGACCAATACAGCATCGCTTACAGACGAAAAGCTGCACGCCCTGCTACCGCATCGCGCTCCAATGCTTTTACTCAATAAGTTTTTGGCTGTTGATGCGAAGTCGAGCGCAGCGCTTGCACTGGTGGATGAACAGTCGCTTTTTTATATACCAGAACAGGGAATTCCGGCATGGACTGGTATTGAGTTCATGGGCCAAACCGCAGCGCTCATTGCGGGATACCAACAACAACAAGGTAGTTTGCCCAGCCACACAGGCTTCCTTGTTGGCAGCCGTCGCTATGCATCCAGTATTGGCTGGTTTACACCGGGCAGTGTGTTGCTTTTACAATGCACCGAACTTGCCGTTGTGGGTGAAGGTTTGGCCAATTTTGAGTGCACTCTGAGCGCCTTCGAAAACGAAACCTTAGACAGCGTTGCGCTGCGATTTCAAAACGACGATACAATACAACTTACCAGCCAACATAGCGTTGCTACCGCAAGCTTAACGGTGTTCAGAAAACCGGATACCAACCCTGAAAACGTTGTAACACTGAACGAATGAATACTCGAGTCGTCATCACCGGTGCTGGAACTATCAGCGCGTTAGGCAACAATTGGCAAAGCGTGAAAGCAGCGTTGCGGGCCGGTAAAAACTGCGTAAGAACAATGCCCGAATGGGACATCTACCCAGAGCTACGAACCCGTCTCGCAGCACCTATCGATACATTTGAACAACCTAGCCACTACCGTAAAAAACAAACTCGCAGTATGGGGCGTGTTGCGCTAATGGCAGTCAGTTCGGCCGAAATGGCCTTAGAAAACGCAGGCCTACTTAACGACCCTATCATCAAAAGCGGCCTAACCGGCGTTGCATTCGGATCAGCCACTGGCAATAGCCCAGCCACGTGCGAATTAAGTCTGATGCTAACTCACCAGTCTATGGATAACGTTAATGCCACAACCTACCTGCGTATGATGAGCCATACGGCAGCAGTAAACATCAGTGTATTTTTTGGTACCACAGGCCGCATGTATACCACCAGTAGCGCTTGCACGGCCGGTAGCCAAGGCATTGGCTATGCTTACGA
>CALDTX010000107.1 GCA_937923565.1 uncultured Granulosicoccaceae bacterium
GGAGTTTATGACATTGAATATTTCGAACGTTATCTGTACCGCTTTGGTTAGCGGACTGCTAGCAGCTCCGGGCATTGCCCTGGCCGAAACAGCAGAAGAAAAAGGGTTGGCCATTGCCCAACAAGTTGATGCGCAAAATACCGGCTTCATCGATTCAAAATCATTGATGAACATGACGCTCATCAACCGCACCGGCAAAAAAAGCGTACGCACAATTAGAGCGCTTACCTTAGAAGTTGACGGCGATGGCGATAAAAGTTTGTCTATCTTTGATGAACCAGCCGATGTTAAAGGCACCGCCAGTTTGACGCACTCCCATGCCACCGATGCCGACGAACAATGGCTATACTTACCAGCGCTCAAACGCGTAAAACGAATTTCGTCTAAAAACAAGTCCGGACCGTTTATGGGCAGCGAATTCGCCTTCGAAGACATCAGCTCGCAGGAAGTCGAAAAATACACCTACCGCTATCTGGAAGAAGCGGAGCATGAAGGCATTAAGGTACACAAAATAGAGGCCATTCCAGCCTATGAACATTCAGGTTATACACGGCTGATTAACTGGATCGATCAAGAAAAACTCGTGTCCGTAAAAGTTGAGTTTTTCGATCGCAAAAACAGCCCACTTAAAGTTTTGACCTCCAGCGACTACAAACAATATGAAGGTCAGTTCTGGCGCGCACACAAAATGGAAATGCAAAACCTGCAAACGCAAAAAAGCACCATTTTAGAATTTTCCAACTACGAATTTAAAACCGGATTAACAGACGCCGACTTCACCAGCGCAGCGCTTAAGCGGTTGCGCTAATGAGTCGTTTACTGACCTGCATAACGCTTGCGTTATTGTGCGTATCAACCGCGAGTGCTCAGTGGAGCGCTCGCGGCGACATCAGCTTACAAACACAAGCCTTTACCGACAACCCAACGCATCAGGCAACGCAACGCAATAATTCATCGGCGGCAGCTAACCTGGAACTAGACGTGGCCATCGGTGATAACGCAAATTTTGCGATTTCACCGTACTTTCGTATCGACCAACACGACACCGAACGTACACACCTCGATTTTCGTGAAATCCTGTATAGCTACTACCAAGACACCTGGGAACTCAACGCAGGTGTGGGCAAAGTGTTTTGGGGTGTTACCGAAGCAAGCAACATCGTTGATGTAATAAACCAAAAAGACTCAGTAGAAGGCTTTAACAGTTCAGAAAAACTGGGCCAACCCATGATCAACGCAAACTGGTTTCCCGACTGGGGCACTGTACAACTTTATGTATTACCCGGTTTCCGTGAACGCACTTTTGCCAGTAGAGATGGTCGGCCACGCACACCCTTTCCTATTGATACCAGCAACGCGCAGTATGAATCGTCAGACGAAGAAAACCATTTAGATTTCGCAGCGCGCATTAGCCTGCCCATAGAAAGCTGGGATTTCGGTTTCCATGCATTCCGCGGTACAGCGCGCGAACCCACATTCCGATTAAACGCCGATGGCACCGCCGTTGTGCCCTACTACTATC
This sequence comes from uncultured Granulosicoccaceae bacterium, assembly GCA_937923565.1. GTDB lineage: Bacteria > Pseudomonadota > Gammaproteobacteria > Granulosicoccales > Granulosicoccaceae > Granulosicoccus. Next base: position 1,523 of record CALDTX010000107.1, read on the forward strand.
AAATGACACAAGTAGGTCTTGACGTTCAAGCAACCCTATCGAACTGGTTATTAAAAGCAGAAGCGGTCAGCCGCCAAGGCAACCAATTGCCCTACCACTCCGTGTTCGTTACCGGCTTCGAATACAGCTTTTATTCATTAGGAGACAGCAACACCGACTTAGGCATTGTTGCAGAATGGCTATACGACAGTCGCGCCGACGAATCAGACAACCCATTCCAAAACGATGCACTGATAGGTTTACGCTTTGCACTCAATGATGAGCAATCCACAACAGCACTCATTGGCGCAGTGGTCGATCTGGATGGTGGAGGCCAGTCAATAAGCCTTGAAGCCAGCCGCCGAATCGGAAACTCGTTTACGATCGGGCTTGAAGCATTAGTTTGGAATGCACGCGAGTCGGATGCGTCGTTGTTTCAGCTACACCGAGAAGATTATGCGCAACTTGAATTGAGTTACCATTTTTAGTGTTGCAAGTTGGTGCTTTGAGTTGGTGCTTTGAGTTGCTGTTTTGAGTTGCTGTTTTGAAACACCGCATCAAAACAGTGCATTGCCCTGACATTTAAAAATACGGCGTTAATTCAGCGCCGTTAACGTTAGCTCGCATTCACCTAAAACTTATTTACACAACACACAAAAAATACAGCACAGTAAAAACCTCAACTAGGTATAGAACTCTCCGTTCTACCTTGCTCAAGCTCAGCAACCCGTTTTTGGAGCCGCAACAAATCACCGTGCACGTTCATTAATTGCGTTCGAACATCATTAAAATAACTCGCCAAAAACGACTGTACTTCTAACACAATTTGTTCTTTATCGCTGTCGGGCAATGAATTAAGCAGGCTTAAATCCAGCTCTGTCTTACTCGGTGACGGTGGCCCCGGGTATTTCTTCGCCGTTTCTCTGGCCAATTCCGCCCATCGACTGGCAACAGCGCTGTCCGGATATTCCGCAATGGTTTCAACTATCCATTTTTCCAACAGACGCGCCTGCGACTCGGCCCCTGTGTGCAAATGATGAATCTTACCCATGCTGGTACATTCCTTTCCCTAAAATCATGATGGTAATAAAACCGTCGAGGCAAACTGCCGACGATGTAAGATTCTATCTGGGTGACGGAACAGTCATTTTGAACAATTTCACATTCCGGAAAGCAAACTATCGATTGAGTTCAATTTCTGACAAACATCGCTACAGTTTCGCAAAAGAGCCCTTTTTAACTAAAACCCGTAAATCCTGACAATAGTTTGCGCACTGATCACGGGCAAGTTCTGCACAACAAACTAAACTTATTAAATGCAAGAAATTACTCACAGATACAGATCAGCACTGTCGCCTAACCTGCTTGATATTGGCACTGTAAATCACAGTGTGCACAAGTCCAAGTTAAATGACTGTGCGCACAAATCCAAGTTGTTGAATACATCCAAGTGGATCGGGCTTCTTGTTGTATGCACAACACTCGGCGCATGCGGTGGTGGCAGTAGCACAAACGTGCTGGCAGGTAATGAAGGTAGTAACGGCACCACAACAGATGGTTCAACGACCAATGGTGCAAGCACAAGCGGAGCCACTACCGACGGAACTACAAGCAACGGCTCCACAAGCAGTGGCGATTCAACTGGCAATGCAACCGGCAGCACGGGCGACGGCAACAACGCCAGCACTCAGCCGATTCAACTTTCAGCATTACCAAACCCGCCACTAAGCCCAGCTCCCAGCGCGCAAGACGAACCGGTGCCAATCGCCGGACCAGTCAGCACAGCAACAGAGTATTTCCTGGTAAGAGACCCGGGCGGATTATTACCTGAAGATCCATTTGGTGTGCTCACCGATGCAGACTACGAAGCAGGCCCACTACCGGCCGTTGCCTACGTACCCGCCGACGTCGATACGAGCACTAATGCAGCCCCCTATTTTGAAAACCTGAACGATCAAACGCTTTTTGCCGGTGAGCAGTTAAATTTGATACTGAAACCTGTCGACCCCGATGGTGATGTACCCGGTATGTTTCCAGAAGCGATCCCGGAAGGTGCGCAGTACATCGATAATTTGAACGGCACCCGCACACTTCGCTGGCGTCCGCTACAACCTGATGTCGGCATCACAGAGTTCACAATAACGGCAGTGGATGCAAGAGCTCCTATGTACCGAACCGAACGAACCATTCGAATTCGCGTGCAAATGCCGTCAGATCCTGAAAACATTATTAACCTGCCACCAGCTATTGACGAAATTCGCCAACACACGGTTCGCGTAAACGATCCAGTGGTGGTAGAAATTAAAGGAACTGACCCGAACGGCACATCACCACTACTTGAAGTGCTGAATCAGCCCGCTGGTGCAACACTGGTGCCACACGAAACTTATCCGAACGTGAGTGTGCTGCGTTTTAAACCACAAGCAGCAGGCACTATTCAGTTGGACGTACTTGTCAGAGATGAGCTCGACTTCAATAGCACAGCCAGCCGAACAATTGACATCGAAGTGCGCGACAGAGACGACTTTAACCGACCCGGTTCGCGCTTAAGAGACTTAGCACTTAGCCGAAACTTCTTGATCGGTTACGCCAGTTTGCTCGACTTTTACTACCGACCAGACGGAGCCTTGTACGGCGATATCGCAGCCGAAGAATTTAATTTTGTTACCACCGAAAACTCTTTAAAGTGGGACAGAATAAACCCACTACCGGGACGATTCCGTTGGGCAGCTGCCGACAACGTAGTGAGCTTTGCCAAGGTCAACGGGCTCACCATACACGGCCATACCTTGGTGTGGCATCGTCAACTACCAAGTTGGATTCGTCGGTCAAACGTAGCTGATCGCGAAGTACACATGCGTGAATACATCGACAGAGTGCTGTCTCGCTATCGAAACAACGTAAAAATCTGGGACGTCGTGAATGAGTCCTTGGAAGAGGACGGTAGCTACAGAAATAGCGTTTGGTATGAAGCAATGGGTGAACAATACGTCGACATCGCTTTCCATCAAGCAAGAGCATCCGCACCAGATGCCACGTTGTTATATAACGACTATGACGTTGCCTGGAACGGCCCTAAATCTACGGCGATGTTTACGCTACTGCAGAATCTGAAAGACCGCCAAACGCCGATTGATGGCGTGGGTTTTCAAATGCATATATCAGCCAATTTTAATCAATATGCGGAAGTAGAGGCTAACTTTCAAAAGGCTGTGGATATGGATTTAGACGTTTATGTTACGGAATTGGATGTCTCTTTGTTTGATGGTGCAACGCTTGCTCAACAGGCCGAGGTTTATGAAAAGGTGCTCGATATTTGTTTACGGCAACCTCGTTGTAAGGCCCTGCAGAGTTGGGGGTTTACCGATATGTATTCATGGCGTAGCGACTTTTCGCCTTTGTTGTTGGATGAGCGGTATACGGTTAAGCCGGCTTATACGGCATTGCAAAGACGCCTCTCCGCAAACTAACTGAACTGCCCCAGTTCGCTGAGGATGACTATCTCAAACTCAGCGAACGATAGCAGCATTATGTTGAGTATTTCTATACCGCCACACCGTAACATCCAACAGCCTCAAACGATCCGAAAACACATCAATAAATATATCGATGTGATCTGCCAAGCGTTCAGGAAGTTTCGTTGTACACCACGTACGACGATTCAAACGATTGATTTTCGCTCTCATTGTGGCAAAGGAATGATTCACAGAAAACAACGGATCAAAACGCGTTTTCTTTAACTCGCCCTGCCCAACAACGCTACCTCGTTCGCTTTTGTGTACGGTGTGCTTTGCCTTCGGAAAGTGTTTATCAATCACTATCGGATAATGCGTATGACCGTCGGTTTTGAACGCAACATTCTCCGGCAATATTTGTGTCAGTTGCTGCACCAAAGCATCTCTTGTGGCACGGCTATGATCAGCTCTTTTGCCATAACGCTTACGTGCAATAGCGGCCAGACGGCCAAATGCCGGAATGGATGCGATGCCAAAACCCAACGGAACGCGATAACCATCGACCACAGCGATAGGTACTGTCAATGGCTTGCAGTTGGTGTGTTCAAAGGTCACTAAATCATCAAATTGCACGGTTTTAATGTCGCCATGCTTTGCGATAAACGCTTGAATGTAGCGTTGATTTTTGGCCCTGGAGAGCTTGGCTTGCCAAATCAATCGAGCTGCAATGGTTTTAACGTTAACGCCCACTAACTCGGCAATATCACGTTGGCACAAATTGCTACCGAAGCCAAACCGAACGGTTGAATTGATACGCCGTTTTTTCTGCCGATAGGTTGGTTTAAAGGTTGCGGAGGAGAATTTCTTACCGCATTGCTTGCAGAGCCAGCGTTGAATACGCTTGGCATCGTCGAGCCGCGAATAGAATCCATCGCGTACCCAAGATCGTCGAGTTGCCGCGCAGCGCGGGCATTGATCATTCACGTCCATGTGAAATCCTTAAATTTTAGGCTGATCTATAC
>CALDTX010000108.1 GCA_937923565.1 uncultured Granulosicoccaceae bacterium
TGAAAATGTTGAACTGATCATTCTTCGATACGTTGAGTTGGTAGATGCGGCTGTTAGGTTCGTCCGGGCCGCCTGCTTGTGCTTGTTTAGTACCATCGCCACTAAAACCGACCATATTGCTTTGTCCGGCAAGTAAATAAATGTCCGGTGCATCAACCGGTTCAACCTGCACCGCAATTTCGATAGTGGCGGTATCGGTACCGTCAGTGGCGGTTACGATGAACGATCGAAGGTGAGGTTTTATCGGCAGGTCATCAATGGCTAAAAACAAATTGAGTGTACTTAACGAAACGCCGGCTGCAACTTCTGAGGGGAAGAATGTGGGGTTGATCAGTTCGCCGTCTGTTTGTGATTTTCCCTGAACGCTCAACGTTACCGCTTTGTTGTGTCCGTTTTCACGAAACACAGAGATATTCACATTGGTGCCGGCAACCGTGCCTTCCACCAACGGTGCGGTAACATCGGCACTGATGCTGAAATCGCCGGTGGCACCAATAACGATACCCGGAGGATTGCTGGACCCATTGCAACCAGTAAGCACGGTCAGCAGTGTAATCACTACAAGAATGGTTTTGAAATTGCTAAGCGCGCCGATCATGAATGAATGCTATCTGCTTGGGTTTTTATGGGTTTGATGGAGTTCAATACGCTGGTATCGGCTAGTTGGTCTTAAATTTTACCGAAGTGCCATGCAGCCTTAAGTTAAGCGTTGTTCAGTTCAACAATTATTGTGAGCTGTTACACAAACTATGCCTGTTTGTTCGGTATTGCTGTTTTGCCCTTGAGCTGCTTCGGTTTCCTCTCAAAAGGTGAGTTTTAGCGGTTTAGCACGTTTTGCAGGCGATCGTAGTATCGATTGCCCATTTCTCGATAAGCGCTGGCACCAAAGTGAATGCACGAACCTTCGCCACAGGGATAGTCATTGGGCACGAGATCGTCACTGTTAACCACTGCCGCGTAAGGAATGCTGTTACCGACATTGCGGTGCACACCATCAACAATCAGCTTGGTGTTCGTGAATTCGCTGTAAACACCGCCTTTCGACATAGTGCCCAACACGAAAGGAACAGCTGCGTTGCTGCCCCGGGCTTCAGCGCCGCGAGCGTCCTGGATAATCTTGCTTCTGAATGAGGCCACCATCGCTTGCAGGTTGGATTCATAGTTTACGGCGCAGTTGTCTGAGTCGGAATCAGCTTCACCCTGATGCCACAAAATACCCCGTAAAATGCCACCGGTTTCTTCCAGTGTCAGGTTAGCGCGTGCAATGGCGCGATCATGGAGCAAACTGCCGGCAAAATCTGCGCTATTGCTGCTGCTGGCCAGCCAACCCAGTTCCGGGTACAAATTTGTGCTGCGTTTGCAAAAGCCGGAGTCGGCCCAGGCTGCGGGTACCAGATAGATATCGGCGGTTGTATTTTGTAAGGCTCGCTTGGCAAACGAGAGCCCAAGACCGATGTTGGTGCCTTCTTTGCCGTTAATACGTGAGTCAAAACCTGCGTGCAAAGGGTCGACAGCGTCGGTGAATCTTGGTGATGCTACGGCAATGCGAGCAGCGTTTTGAAAGTCGGCGGGTGATCTGAAATTTTGCGCATCGTTGCCGGTGACGTTAAGTTGCTTGATGCGCGGGTGGCTTTGATCCGGTTGACCAACAGCGGTAAGCTTTGCGTTGAACTCGCTAAAACCAACCATGTTGCTTTGCCCAACTAACAGGTAGACATCCGGGCGAGAAGTTGGCGTAACGCTTAACGTTAAAAGTGCCACAACCGATTGGCTGGCCCCATCGGTACCGATGACTCGGATGGTCCGGCTTTGTGGGGTAATGGGTTGCGCGCCAATATTCAAGTAAAACTGGATTTGCGTGGTGTTTTCGTTAGCATCGATGCTGGTATCGCTGAATTGCCAAGAAAGGTCGTCGGCATCCGTTTGGGATTGACCTTCAGCGGCCAACGTAATAGTGCGTGAGTGCAAGTTGCTGCGTTCGATACTAATGGAAACGGTAGCTTGCTCACCCTCCACGATACTCAGACCGCCATTACCCACACGCAGCGAGTACAAGCCATTGTTTGCGGCACCAGTGGTTTGAATACCAGTATTTTGATTGCTGGCAACGTCGGTTTGAGGGTTGATGGGCCCACGTACATCGCTATTGCAGGCAACAAGACCTGCCACAAGCGTGATCACCAATGCGCAGCGCAAGCTGGCATAACCAATTTGAAAGAGCGAATTTATCACGCGAATAGAATATCTCTTGGCTTCCATTGTTCGACCTTAGAACACGTAACGTGCTAACGAACAAGCAGCGCCGGATGATAACAGACAGGCAGGCTTGTCTGGCTGCTCAATGCGTGTAGCTAACTGCATTTTAACGGTTTTTTTACCATCTACCGTATCTCCGTCACGTAAATGGTGTGTTTGCAGTACACGGCTAATAGCGTTTTGTTCGCCAATAGGTGCCGAGATGCATCCAGATGGTGCGGTTGTTGCGGGCAATTACGTTCAAGAAATACAGAATTTCCGTGCTAAAATAACGGGGTAGGAAGAATGCCCCACAACAATAATATTGGCCGGTTTAACTTGGCTTAAAAGGTAGTGATAACTTTCTAACAATGGAACAACCGCCGAATCCTTCTCAGTCTGAGTCTGTAACCTCCGCCGAACCATCAGAGCACAGATCGCGCGTGCGTATCGTGTTGCCCAGCCCCACGTTGCGGCGATTGTTATCGCTGCGATTAATGCTCACGATGGCCGTATTGTGGTTGTTGCTTTCGGGCATGTTCAAAGCTCAACTGCTCATTCTGGGCGTGATATCGGTAGGCTTGGTTGGGTATTTGGCGGTTAAAATGGGCGTGCTGATGCACCGCGGTCAGCCGATTTACTTCCGCTTTTTTCACATTTTGGGTTATTGGGCTTGGCTGGCTAAAGAAATTTTATTGTCCAATATTGATGTAACCAAAAGAATTTTAAAAGCTGATATGGCCATCAAGCCTACGTTGAGGCGTGTTGTTGCAACACCCGATACCGACATGGGCCGCGCCATCTATGCCAATTCAATCACGCTTACCCCAGGCACCACAGCCATTAACTTCACAGCTAACGGCGAAATCATTGTGCACGCTTTGCATGAAGACACCTTGCATGAACTCGAAGGCGGCGAAATGGCTGAGCATATCCGTTCGGTCGAAATACACTTCGAGCCTTCGATCGACGATCCTGCGGCGCGCAATTAACCATGTTAGGAGCTTGTTAGTTGATGTTTATCGTTTGTTCGATTGCTTTGCTTATCACCATGCTGTTAACGCTGGTGCGTGCCTTGCTCGGTCCAACTATTTTTGATCGAATTCTGGCTATTAATTCGTTTGGCACGAAAACCGTTTTATTAATTGCGGTTTACGGGTTCTTAACAGGTCGGCCAGACTTCCTTGACATCGCCTTGGTGTACGCACTTATAAACTACATTGGCACAATCGCTGTGCTGAAGTTTTTTGAATACGACGACCTTGGCAGCGATGCCTATCAGCAGGACGACTACTAATGCTCGACTGGATTGTTTGGTTAGTCAGTTGGGTGTTGGTGTCTATTGGTTGCGTCTTCATCTTAACCGGTGCTATTGGGCTTATTCGCATGCCCGACCTTTACACACGTTTGCATGCAGGCAGTGTTACTGATACCGGTGGTGCCATATTCATTACCTTAGGGCTCATGCTGCAGGCGGTTTTTGTTCTCGGCAATACGATGGCCGCCATTAAATTGTTTCTGGTGCTGTTTTTTACGTTGTTTACGTCGCCGACGGCATCTCACGCGCTGGCAAAAACGGCGTTGTTGTCGGGCCTTGTGCCTACCGATGAAAACGGCGATCCCATTTTAGATTCTCCCGAAAAAGCCCAAGCATTGGCTAAATCACGACCTGAAAAATCCTGATTATGGAACTGTTAATAACCATTGTTTTGCTGACGTTTTTGGTGGCCATCGTTATCGGCATTATCGTGCTGCGCGATCTGCTTTCGGGCGTCATTTTGTTGGGTTTATACAGTTTGGTTGCCGCAGGCGTGTTTATCGTCATGGATGCTGTCGATGTTGCCTTCACTGAAGCAGCCGTTGGCTCTGGTATATCCACCATTTTGTTTTTGGGCGCGCTATCGTTTACGCGTCACGAGCAAAAGCCCCGTGGCCACGACTCTATTGTGGCACTCGCGTTTGTTTGTATAACGGGCGGCTTACTGATTTATGGCACGCTTGATATGCCGCACTATGGTTCGGCGGTTTCTCCGGCTCAAACTCACCCCGAATTGGCCGTTCATTTTTTAACAAAATCTGCTGGTGAAACCGGCATGCCGAATGTGGTGACGTCGGTATTGGCCAGTTATCGCGGTTACGACACACTGGGTGAAGTGGTGGTTGTATTCACAGCGGGTATTGCCGTGTTAAGCCTTTTGGGTTTAATTCGCAGACGGCCAGAAGACGAAGCGCCCGAGGATGCCCCCGGAGATTTACCCAAGTTGCCAGACGACAAATCGGAGCACAATGTATGAAGCTTTATGTGCGTCAACGACATCGTGTATTGCAAGTCGTTACCAAGCTGATCATTCCGTTTGTATTGTTGTTTGCGTTGTATGTTCAGTTCCACGGCGACTATGGTCCGGGCGGTGGTTTTCAGGCCGGTGTTCTCTTTGCGTCGGCGTTTATTCTGCATGGGCTTATATTTGGTCTGCAACGAACACGCAGTGTGTTAACCCCGTCGTTGTTACGCGTACTGATGGCGCTCGGTGTGTTGATCTATCTGGGAACTGGCATTGTCACCATGTTGTTAGGTCACAATTTACTCGACTATGCCGCGCTTGCTGCAAACCCTAAAACGGGTCAGCACTGGGGCATATTCGCTGTTGAGTTAGGTGTGGGTGTAACGGTTACGGCAGTAATGGTTAGCCTGTTTTATAGTTTTGCAAGTAAACGACTATGAGTATTCTGGGTTTATACAATTATTGGGTTGTTGTTGCGCTAATGATGGCAGGCTTGTATATCATGATTGCCCGCTACAACCTGATCAAAAAAATTATTGGTTTGGGCGTGTTTCAAACCTCTATCTTTTATCTATACATCACCATGGGTAAGGTGCATGGCGGCACGGCACCTATATTGGCTGAAGGCTATCCCTTGTATTCGAATCCGTTGCCGCATGTGCTAATACTCACCGCGATTGTGGTTGGTGTGGCTACAACGGCTGTGGCGCTTGCGCTTATTGTGCGCATCTACGAAGAATACGACACCATCGAAGAAGATGAACTGAAGTCTATAGAGCTAGCAGAGCAAGAATCCTGATGGATATTGCTCAACAACTTCCCGCACTCGTGATAGTGCTGCCCATGTTGGCAGCGCCCTTATGTGTACTGATTCGCCATAGCGCTCTGTGTTGGGCGCTGTCGGTGTTCACCAGTTTACTGACCTTTCTGTCGGCCTTTGGGCTGTTTAATCAGGTACGTGCCGATGGCGTTATACGTTATGCCATAGGTGGCTGGGCGGCACCTACCGGTATTGAATACTATGTGGATATGGCCAACGCCTCCATGTTGCTGTTAGTCAGCTTTATCAGTTTGATTGTTCTGTTGTACGCTTATGAAAGCGTTAAAAAGTCTGTTGTTAAAGCCAAACACTATTTGTTTTATGCTGCGTGGATGCTCTGTTTAACCGGGCTGTTAGGTATCACCATAACCGGTGATGCGTTTAACGTGTTCGTGTTTCTCGAAATATCCTCGTTGTCGATGTACATGCTGATAGCGTTTGGTTCGAATCGCCGGGCACTCACCGCCAGCTTTCGCTATTTGATCATGGGCAGTATCGGCGCATCTTTTATCTTAATTGGTATCGGCTTTTTATACGCTGCAACGGGCACGTTAAATATGGCCGACATGGCAGGTCGTATTCCCGATGCCGAAGCGCAACGTGCCGTGTTGGTTGCGTTTAGCTTTTTAACCATTGGTTTAATGATTAAATCAGCGGTGTTCCCGTTGCATGGCTGGTTAGCTAACGCGTATCAGTACGCACCGGTTGCAGTCACCGCATTTTTGGCAGGTACGGCAACGAAAGTCTCTTTATATGTGCTGCTGCGTTTCTTCTTCAGTATTTTTGGTACCGAATACAGCTTTGGTTATATGTTGCTCAACGTTGTGCTATTGCCTGCAGCTATCGTTAGTTTTATTTTGTTGTCGCTGGTGGCGATTTTCCAAAGTGATTTGAAACGTATGTTGGCGTATTCAAGTGTTGCGCAGGTCGGCTATATCGTTGCAGCGTTTTGTCTGGCCACAGAGCAAGGCTTAACTGCTGGTATCGTGCATATTTTTAACCATGGCATTATAAAAACGGCCTTGTTTATGTCGGTAGGTTGCATGCTGTTTCGTTTGGGTCATACGCACCGCAACAGCTTGGATAACCTCATTAGTACCATGCCGTTTACTGTGGTTGCGTTTATTATTTCCGGCTTAGGCTTAATCGGTGTGCCGCTAACCGTTGGCTTTGTTAGTAAGTTCACGCTCATAGGTGCTGCCATGGAGAAAGGCTGGTGGTTGGTGGGTGCTCTGGTTCTGCTCAGTTCATTATTTGCGGTTATTTATATAGGCCGGGTTATTGAGATCATGCTGTTCAGAAAAGTGCGGGTTAACGAGCCGGCACCGGTTGGCATGAAGGAGGCACCGTTGTCCATGTTAGTGCCAATGTACGCACTCATTGGTGTCAGCATTTGGTTCGGTGTTTTCGGCACCACAACGCTGTCGGTAGCCCGCGAAGCAGCGCTTGTGCTGTTAGGTGGTTACCAATGAACCCGCTATGGACATTACTACCACCGCTGGCGGTCATACCCTTCATCATTTTATTTGGTGAAAAGCATCGTAATTGGCGTGAAGGTTCGATCATCGTGGCAGGCTTGGCGCTGTTGCTTATCAACGATCGCATCTATTCAGCCACGATGGCTGGTAAAGTTTCCGAAAGTGGGGAAATTGCACTCTTAGCCAACTTCTCCCTGAAACTCAGTGCTGAACCCATGGGTGTTATGTTCGGATTGCTGGCAAGCTTTCTCTGGGTTGTAACAACCGTCTACAGCATTGGCTACATGCGTGGGCATCACGAAAAGAACCAAACGCGGTTTTATGTGTGCTTTGCACTCGCCTTAGCAGGGGTTATGGGCGCGGCTTACGCTGACAACTTGCTCACGCTATTCGTTGCTTATGAAGCCATTACGTTATCAACGTTTCCGTTGGTGACGCATGCGGGTAACGAGGCATCTCAAAAGGCTGGTCGCCTTTATTTGATGCTATTGCTGAGTAGCTCTATCGGCTTGTTCTTACCGGCCATGATCTGGATAGCATCGGTAGCCGGCACACTTGATTTTCAAGCGGGCGGTATCCTCGCAGACGCTGGCATGAGTAAGTCGGCCATTGCTGTGTTGTTAGGCCTTATCGTGTTTGGGGTTGGTAAGGCGGCGGTTATGCCAATGCATCGATGGTTACCGGCTGCGAT